>NZ_DAMBQF010000061.1:0-1665 GCF_032062245.1 Soonwooa sp. | reverse complement strand
TTGGAGAAATTTTATTTTGGTGTCGAATTTTTACAGCATATCGCCTAACGGAAAAAGTATTGGCGAAGTGCGGGCTTAATTTGAACGAAAGTTCAAGTTCAGACCAAACGGAGCCGATGCTTTTTCAGATTGTCTAAATTAAAGAAAAAAACAATATGAAAAGCAGCGGCGGATAAATATTTCTGCTTTTTCTACTTTACATTTAACCCCGCATTTTGCCAATACAATGTTGTACGATGTTTTTTAATCTTCTAATTCTATTGGATTGAGTTTGTTTTTATCAATTTCACTTCTTTTTTGTTTTTCTTTTTCATCTTGTGTAAATACAGTACCCATGCTTTCTAATACATGCCGTGAATTTTCAATAAAATTTTGTTTGGCTTGAAGCATCTCTTTTTGAGTAACCTGCTTTGCCTTATTATAATGCCTTTTATTTATTCCAATTATTTTTCCTTTTAACTTAATATTAGGAGTTGATTTTACTAACTCAAAATCATAATCTCCAGCTTTATCTGTAATTTTAACTATTAAACCTGGAAGACCGCTAAATTTATATGGTCCATAAGGAAAAGGTATATCAGTTGAATACCAAGCTGTCCAAACTCTACCTTTATAGCTCACCTCTGCTTTTTTACAGCTAATAGAATTAATAATTTTTGTTTCATTAATTAGTTTCCAAGTATTAATTGGAGGACTACTATAGGATAATAAAGTCATTCCAATATTTTCATAAAATTGAATATTTTCGCGCGTTTGAGTTATTAGAAATTTAAATTTAGATTTTGGGGTGCTCGTTACATCAATTTTGAGATTGTTGGGATTTTTATTTATTTGTCCAATAACAATTGAGTCAAATTTTAATCTATTTGCACTAATAAAAAAAGATTTGGTATCACTTATTTGCAAAGAAAAAAGTTCATTATAAACATAATCCTTGTTCATATTATCTGGTTTGCTTTGAAGTAAATAAATAAAACTCCCCCTTAATGAATCAATTTGACTAACTTGTGAAAACAGTATAGAAGAGAATAATAAAAAAATTATTTTAAGTTTTTTTTTTGTAAAATTCATAATTATATTTTTTTATGAGAAGCCGTCCAATATTTTTGAACGGCTTCCTAATTATCTTATTCAATTAATTACAACCTGTGGTTGTATTGATTATTGATAAAAATTAAAAGAGTTTGTTTACCAAAGTTGACAATAGTTCTCTTGAATTAGCTCTGCCCAATCTAAAAATTGTTGATCGGTCCAATCTTGACAAGTATATGCAGAAGTACAACTCGCTTGAACTACACCACATCTTATTTCTAAAACTCCAGTTTCTAGCATCGTTGTTTCATCAATATTTGAAACAATTTCTTCAGTCTCAACAGAAACTGTATTAGCACTCATAACACCTGCTGTTAAAATACCAGCGATTAAAATAAACTTTTTCATTTTGTTTTTCATTTTAAATTAATAATTTACTGTTAGTATTTTAAACTTAACTTATTTGTTTTCAAATCGTTTTCGTCTATTTTCAGTTTTCTAAATCTCTTTGCATTTGTAACTTCATTTGTGTTTGAAAAATGATATTCTGATAACGTGTTTTGTTTAAAATATCGTACAACGTTTTCGGGCTTTGCGTTCGGGCGGGATTCGGAGCACAAAACTGTCAACCAG
>NZ_DAMBQF010000060.1:0-2039 GCF_032062245.1 Soonwooa sp. | reverse complement strand
AATAGAAAAATGAATAGACTTAAAATTGAATTAATTTAATAATGCACTACGAGTAATCTTATATATCATTATAAAGCCTTTTTTTTTATATTACGATATTTTATTCTGCAATCTTTTGTATTGTTATGTTAATATTTGGAGCTTAATTGTACCTTGAATGATGAGTTACAAAAATGAACGTTTTCGTTTTTTATTTTTACAAATATTTGAACTTAATAACACTAAAGTTAACTTAAAGATACTGAATGACAAGTAATATTTTGATACAAAAGTATTGTGAGCATTCCAAAGAAAAAATGAAAACCACCCCTGTAAGGTCTGTACTGAAAAATACGGTGGAGCTTGCCATACATACCACAAACAGCGCAACGGAATTTGAAAAACAACTCGTTGAGCAAGGTATCAATACGGTTGTCCGCAGGAACAACAGCGGACGGATTTACGGTAGCACGTTCATCGATCACGAAAGCCGAGCCGTTTGGAACGCTTCACAATTAGACAGAAACCTTTCTGCAAATCTGTTTAACGATTGGTGGAACAATGGTAACAAATCCGAATTAAAGATACAGGACATTCCTATTTCCAATACGAAGACATTAGACAACCAACCAACAAAAGATCTTTTTGAGTTTATCTCACAGGAACGTCCACAGAGTTCCGATTTGGGATTATTCAGCTTGTTGCCCCAAGTATAGGGCAAGGATTACGAGTAAGAACAGTTTGCTAACCAAATGAAGAAAAAGAAGAAAGGCAGGAGGTTATAGCAATTTAATTTCTTTTTCACACCCATCCCTCACGTACAGCTTTTACTAAAAGCTCCTGAACATTTTCACAGCCTGATTTTTCCAAAATATGTTTACGATGATTTCTTATGGTATGAATACTTCTTTCCACTTTTTGGGCAATAGCCTCACTGGTTAATCCCTGTACTACGAATCCTAAGATTTCCTGCTCTTTTTTAGAAAATACATTTAGCGATTGCATAAACTCATCATTCTGGTGTACATTGTAATAAGAAGGTGCACCTTGCATACCAATAAAAGAAAGCTTGGGTACACCTGTGATATTTAGGTGTGTTAAATCGGTAAAAATACCTAAAGTTCTTACACCTCCCTTAGGAAAATAATAGATTGGCACGATCTGTTGCTGTACTCTTTTATAAGAACCTTCCCTTGTTTTTAAACGGTAGTCGTAAGCAAATTTGTATTTGAAAAACAAGTCACCTTCCAATCCTGAAAAGAAGCGTACCGCACTTTGCTCATAATGGTAATAGTAAGGTAAATCTTCGGGATGAATGTTGTTCATTACCACCTGTAAATAAAAATCGTCAGGCGTATAACTAAATATATTTTCAACATTGGGGCTTACATATTCCATTTCGGTAGTGCGGGTATTAAAAATTACATAAAAGTATTCGCCAAAATGGAAAACGTCCATATAACGGTTAATAAGTTCTTTTTGAGACAGATCAATTTGCTCGTTTACAACCTTGGAGATACTGTCCCAAATATCGCGTAGCTTATTTATTTTATCCATTATTTTAGTGCTAATTATGTTTAAAATAGCTACATGTAGCTATTTTTTACCTAAAATAATAAAATTAAATTTGTTAAAACCATTAACATTAAAAATTTTTACTATGAAAACAATTACAAAATTAGGTTTGGCTGTACTACTGTTTTTATTTACAGGATTAAATGTGAATGCACAAGTACCCTCGGGAACATACATGAGTTTTGGTTCTGGATCACATCATACTATAACTGTAACCGAAGAAACTATTAAGATAGAACCCTGCCTAAAATATGAAAGTGCGCTTTCTGTCGCGAACGAAACATATGAATTTAAAAAATTGGACAATACCAACAATTTTGGTTGGAAGGGATATTCTGATGTTATATTGAATTATAATAAAGATACCAAGGAAATTAGTTTCAAGGAACCCGTAAATATGAATAATCACCGACATTTTAAATTTATGCATATGTAAGTCTCCCCAAAAACCGGACATTTTATAACCCTAAAGTTATTAGCAAAAA
>NZ_DAMBQF010000059.1:0-2377 GCF_032062245.1 Soonwooa sp. | reverse complement strand
AAAAATAATACTTTTACAAAAACAAAAGTTGCACTAGCAATTTGAGACCACCCATTAACAAAAGTACTTTTTATGAAAACATTTTTTACATTTTTTTTATTTATTTTCACATTTCCATGTTTTGCGCAATGGATTGAAGTAGATCATGGCATAGAAGTTACTAGCTTTAATGATGTATATGCAATTAATTCTAATATCGCACTCGTAATTGGAGATCGCGGAACAATTGCAAAAACTATTGATGGAGGAGAAACTTGGCAAATTAAACCTTCTGGAACTACAAATAAACTTGTAAAGTTAAAATTCGTGACAGCAAATATTGGATACATTCTTGGTTCAGTAAATACTCTACTAAAAACAATTGATGGTGGCGAATCCTGGTCAAACATTTATTCTGGTCCTGAAGCAAATTTTATTGACGTTTCTTGTGTAAATGAAGATGTGATTTTTATTACAACAGACAATGGTCTTATAAAAAGCACAGATGGAGGCAATAATTGGAGTAATCCTATTTCAATACCATACAAAGATAAAGTTCAGTTTATTAATAATAATATAGGTTTTGTGAGCCGATACTCTGATCATGAAATATATTGGGAATTAGGAAATAACATGGCGAAAACATCAGATGGCGGACTAACTTGGCGAGAAATCAATGCTGTCTCCCCTTTCTGTTTCTTAAATGAAAACATTGGATTTTCCTATTCAAATGGTCTTTATAAAACAATAAATGGCGGAAATACATTTGATATTGTTTATAATTCTTATCCCAAATTGTCAGATATGTTTGTTTTAAACAATAATATGATATGGGGTATTTTCTATTGGGAGACATTAGATTATGCAACACCTATTCGTGGAATTTTAAAAACATCAGATACTGGTGAAAATTCAAATTACATGTTTCCTCACACTCACGATTTTTTATTTAAAAAAATACATTTTGCAAATGAAAATACTGGATACATCGTGGGAAGTAAAAGGAATGGTAATTTAAATAAAGGATTAATTTGGAAAAATAATAACGGCTTGAATGAGTCATTGGAAGCTCAAGAATTAAAAGATATAAAATTTAAAATCTATCCGAACCCTTCAACTACAGAAGTAAATATTTTGTTAGCAAAACGACTAAATGAAGATTTCTCTGTCACAATATTTGATATGAGTGGTCGACAAGTTTATTTTCAAGAATTTGCAAACGTACAAAACATCAATATAAAAACAAATAAGTATCGAAAGGGAAAATATATTCTTTCACTAAAAACTGAACAAAAAACAATTAATCAAAAAATAATAACACATTAAAAACACATCGCACAACATTGTATTGGCAAAATGCGGGGTTAAATCCTAGATTGAAATATTTGTAATATTTATCCGCCGATTGCTTTTCCGTATTGATTATTTTTGTAATTTAACAATCCGAAAAAAGCATCGGCTACGTTTGGTCTGAACTTGAACTTTCGTTCAAATTAAGCCCGCACTTTGCCAATACTTTTTCCGTTAACTGCAATAAGATTCCAAAATTCCGCATAGTTTGTAATTTAGAAAATTTGTACATATATTTGTACAAATAAAAATACAAAATTATGCTAATTGCAAGTGTTTCTGATTTTAGAAAAGACATAAAATCATATTTAGATAGAGTTGCAAAAAATTTTGAAACTCTAATTATCAATCGCGGAAAAGATTCGGGAATTGTTGTCATGTCTTTAGAGGAATATAATTCTTTGATGGCAACTAATTATGAATTATCATCGAGAAAAAACGAAATGCGTTTGGATTCAGCAATTGAAAAATTGAAAAGCGGAAAATCATTTTCAAAGGATTTAATTGAAGAGTAATATGAAATATACTTTTGTAGACGAATCTTGGGAAGATTATTTGTATTGGCAGAAAACAGATAAAAAGAAATTGAAACGAATCAATGATTTGCTTAAGGATATTTCAAGAAATCCGTTTGAGGGAATTGGAAAGCCAGAACCTTTAAAGCATAAATATTCTGGATTTTGGTCTCGTCGAATTGACGATGAACACAGATTAATTTATAAATATCAAGAAAATGAAATCTTAATTGCAAAATGTAGATTTCATTACGATTAGAAAAAATTCTTACTGCAGTTAACATTGTATTGGCAAAATGCGGGGTTAAATATATAGTAGAAAGATTTGAAAAATTTATCCGCCGCTGCTTTTCATATTGTTTTTTTTCATAATTTAGACAATCTGAAAAAGCATCGGCTCCATTTGGTCTGAACTTGAACATTCGTTCAAATTAAGCCCGCACTTCGCCAATACTTTTTCCGTTATCTGCAATTTTATACCAATATTGCGGTTTTTAGAGGAAAATCAGGTTGGATTTTAGCGGAAAAAATTT
>NZ_DAMBQF010000058.1:0-3398 GCF_032062245.1 Soonwooa sp. | reverse complement strand
AGATACGTGATCTGATCCTTCAACTCAGCAAAAGTTCGATTTATTCAACAAAGCCTCGCGATGCAAAAAACGATTTAAAAACACAAACGTTTAATTATTTAGTAAGTTTTTTGATGAGTTTTTCAAGTCGAACAGCGACAAGGGATCGATTACATATTTTCACGACGAATTACGACAGGATAATTGAAGCAGGAGCTGAAATAGCAGGTATTCGACTAATTGACAGATTTGTTGGTACTATAGCGCCTATTTTCAGATCTTCGCGACTAGAAGTCGACTATCATTATAATCCACCGGGTATTCGTGGTGAACCAAGATATTTGGAAGGTGTGGCGCGCTTTACTAAATTACATGGCTCATTGGACTGGTATACTACCGAAGGAGCCATAAGGCGATTTGGATTACCTTTTGGTGCGAGTTCGGTGGAACCCTTTTTACAAGTGGAGGCTGCTGGAGCAGCGAACTATCATCAATTAATGATTTATCCAAACTCGGTTAAAGACCGAGAAACATCAGAATACCCTTATGTTGAACTATTCAGAGACTTAGCATCTGCAACATGTCGTCCTAATAGTACTTTGGTAACATATGGTTATAGTTTTGGAGATGAACATATAAACCGTGTTATTATTGACATGCTGACAATACCCTCAACGCATATAGTAATAATTGCCTACGGCGATCCACTCGGTAGAATTATGCGCTTTGTAAACGAAAGTGGAAGAAAAGCTCAAATATCTTTATTACTTGGTGACCACTTTGGAGATATCAAGAATTTAGTGGATTTTTATCTTCCTAAAGCAGCGATAGACAGATCATCAATTCGTATGGCAGAACTATTGAAATCAAGGGGTTTATATCGTACAACAATTTCAAATAATAGCGAGGATGCTGAATGAACTCATTTCCGATTGAACAAGGTGAGCAACTCAGGGTCGGCACTGTAGATTTTGTTTCACCTAATGAAATTAGAGCAATATTAGAGATTGACTCACCTGATACTGTTGCTTTGAATGCAGGAACGCCTAGAAACTTTCCAAGAGTAAACAGTTATGTATTAATATCATGTGATAATGGTTACTTAGTTGGGCAAATAGAGTGGCTTGCTGTAGAACATTCGCCTTATCCAAAACAAAGAGATGTTCAAGAATTTGGTTTAGTAAATCTACCATTCCCCCGAAAAAAAATAAGTTTGAATCCGGTGGGAATGCTTAAACGTTTGTCCAAAGATGGTACTGATTATTTCAGATTTCAACGAGGTTCTGAATCGTTTCCTTCTATTGGGGCTGCTATTTTACTACCGACAGATTTACAACTTAGATCAATAGTCGAATCTGGAAATAATAGGCGAGTGATCATTGGACAAAGTCCACTTGCGAACAATGCAAATGTAGCTGTAGATCCTGATAGATTATTTGGTCGTCATATAGCAGTGCTCGGAAATACTGGTAGCGGTAAGTCTTGCTCTGTATCTGGATTAATCCAGTGGTCACTCGAATCTGCATTGGAATCACAAATAAAACCAAATGCCAGATTTATCATCCTAGACCCCAACGGCGAGTATGCACGTGCTTTGGGGCCAACGACGAAATTTAAAGGTAGAGTATTTAAGGTTGAGGCTGAAGGCAGTGAAAACCAATTACAAGTACCCTCATGGTTTTGGAATAGTTCGGAGTGGGCATCATTCACGCAAGCAAGTCCTAAAGCACAACTTCCATTACTAAAACGCTCCTTGAGAGCAATGAGAAATGAAGAATTTGATTTACAAAAGAATATAGATATAGAAGTTAAAAAATACCTAGGTACAATTTTGGTTTCTTTAAAAGCGGATAAATCTAAAGGAGCAGCGGCACTTAATGATTTCCCTGGAGCCAAAAATCTTTTGGCTAAAATTAATATTTGGCGTCAGAGTCTGGAAGAATACAAAGCGAGATTAACTACACCATGCCCTGAGCTAGATAAATTAATCATCTCTATTCAAGATTTTTGTGGGCAAAGAGAAGGCAGATATCCAGATTACAATGCTAAAGTTAGCGCAGTTGATAACATCATAAATGGAGTGTTATCTTCATTTCAGAGCCTTGGAGGCGATGAGTGTGAACTCCTTCCTAAAAACGAGGATATCCCCGTCCCTTTTGACGGAAATAATTTAGTCTCCTATTTAGAGGCGTTAGCACAAGAAAATGGTAGCGAGCAATATGTTGAATATCTAGTAGCTAGAATACGCACAATGCTTGCGGATACAAGAATGAAACCCATAACCAATGACTCAGAGCATAGAGTTGACTTGGCTAATTGGTTAGAAACATATATTGGGAAAGATGGTGATGGTGATAGCTGCGTTTCAATTATTGATCTTTCTTTAGTACCAACTGAAATTACTCATCTTGTGACAGCTGTCATTTCAAGAATTATTTTTGAATCATTGCAACGTTATAGACGACTATATAACAAATCTTTACCTACGGTACTTGTTGCTGAAGAAGCACATACATTTATTAAACGGTATCGTGAGGACAGTGAAAATCAGGATGTCGCAGCTGTTTGCTGTCAAGTATTTGAGAAAATTGCACGAGAAGGCAGGAAATTTGGTCTCGGTATGGTTATTTCTTCGCAACGACCATCAGAATTATCACCTACAGTTTTATCTCAATGTAATACTTTTCTTCTGCATCGAATTAGCAATGACAAAGATCAGGAGCAAGTTCATAAAATGGTACCCGACAATTTGCGAGGATTACTCCGTGAATTGCCTTCATTGCCATCTCAACATGCAATACTGATGGGCTGGGCATCTGAACTTCCTGTCTTAGTTAAAATGAAAAATTTGACGAAAGAGCAGCAACCCCATTCTGATGACCCTGATTTCTGGGATGTTTGGACAAGAAAGGATGCTGATGGGAAATTGGTCGAGAGAACGGCCAATTGGGAAGCTGTTGTAAAGGAATGGCAACAAAATTGAACTGAAGTAGGATGTGAAAACGGGAGGGCAGATCGGAATTGAAGGAACTTTATGCAATCAATCTACTTGGTATTGCGTTCCATCGACCATCAGCCCCATGATCATTGGAGTAGCTGTAAATGCAGCACCTAATAATTAAAATAAAACAATAGGTTAACCTATTAACGTGGTTTTTTACATCGTTGGCCCTCAAACCCCGTTACGAAGCAACGTTGCTGGCAGGTGTTCTGAACTACCGGCTTACAGGCAATCCGAGAGTATATGTGACTATGGTCGGAGGCGGAGCATTTGGTAATGAAACTGGCTGGATAATTTCTGCTCTCAGGCGTGCCTTATATCTGGTCAGCCATCATAATCTGGAGGTGATGTTTGTAAGCTACCGACGGCTTTGTTGAATAAATCAGATTTCGGGTAAGTCTCCCCCGTAGCGGGTTGT
>NZ_DAMBQF010000057.1:0-3417 GCF_032062245.1 Soonwooa sp. | reverse complement strand
ACAATATACGAAATTTTCGTATTATGAGTAACCTTTTTTATAATGCACTACGGGTGTAAATATAAAAACTATTTCTGAAAAAATTTCTCATCAAATGCCTCCTGCAAATTGTTTGGCTCTTTTCTTTTTTTGTTATTTAATTCGTGACGGGTCGTTGAAGAGGTTACATAGGCCGATCTTCTCGTACTTTGCAAATTACCTATGGGACGATTTTCTTCTAGAGTTCTAAACGGCGTAAACGAAAGATTGTCCATCACATTAAAATTACCATCTTCAGGAACTTCTTGTTTAAATATTTTGATTTTAGCTACCGTGCGAAATGGCGATAGTTCTTGAGACCATTCTTCTGTAAGATCATTAATTGGCATTTTTTTCAAATCGTTACATAATTGAATTTGTAGATTGAAGGTAAGATCGTTTTTTGCGATCTCTTTAATAATAGCTTTTCTGTAAGGCCAATCTTCGCTGTCAATATCAATATCCTTATCAATAATTAAGTTTTTCGTTTCGTCAGTAGGTTCAATTCTTACTTTTGCCATATAATCTCCGTGACGAACTGCGCCCATACTGTAATACTCGTATAAAAAACTGTTAATTGATGGGATTTTTTCAAAAGTTTTTAGTGCGGCTAATTCTTTTAATGCTTCGAAATTTGGGAAAGCTTTTTTATTTTCTGTAACCCAGATTGAAGCAAATTCCAATTTTCCTAATGCACCTTTTTCAAAAAAATCGGTGATTTTAAGAAACAGTTTGGAGATGAAAACATAATGTTCCGCAGTATTGCAAAAAAATACCGGATTATTGATTAGGTTGAAATCCACATTTGGTGATGACTCTTCACCAGGAGCAACTTTTTCGCCTTCAATTCCAAAAATTTTAAGTGCAAAACCTTGCGCATTTCCACTTAGTTTATCAGGCAACACACGAGAGGATCCGTTTGAAAAACGAACCACCGCTTCGTGTTTTCCTGCATTTTTATAAATACCTTGAGCCAATTCTTCAGGCAAATTAGGCAGAATTTCCACCTCTGCCTTTAATGCTGCATAGCCATTGGCGTGCGCATCTCTTGTATAATTATGAGCGCGGCTTAGTTGCGGCGTGTTTCGAATATAATCTACAATATCCTTATTAATTTTATTGATATACTCTTCGAAATTTTCAGGAATTTCTTCCAATTTATAATCATATTTAACGTATTCCATGCAATTAGATTTTTTTGTTAGTGATTTTTAAAAAAAAAATAGTTAAATTTTTATAAGTATTAATTTAATTCACTGATCCATTTGAGAGCTGAAAGACTTGGGATAAAGCAATATTCACCACCTTTCACGATATTATAAGTTTGTAAACCTCGGTATCTTTTTATTAGCGGGTCTGCAGGCATACTGAACAAACTATTTTGATCTTGCAAACCAACCATAGGATCTTTTTCACTACCCAGATTTTGTGAATTGCCATCATTAATCCATTGTTTTTGCAAAAATTCCAAAGTCCCCATTGCATTCGCGCTAATTCCCATAAAATATTGACCGCGTTCTTTACCGTCATTTTTTGTCACTTCCGGCGGAACAATATCCCCAAAAGTTACGCTGCGACGTATAATGCGGTGAAGCCTTTCATCTTCCAAGACAAAAGTTTTGGAATCTCGCGGATTCATCCTGCGGATGTGAGAACTGAAAGGACATTTTTTTCCAAACTCATCGTTCTTAAATGAAAAATTATTATTTTTTTCAGGATTTTCTCCAAGCACTTTATCATCTTTTTCTGGCGATAAAACTAGTGGAGCTCCGCTTCTCCATCTGCCTACCATTTTCGCAGCCAAAAGTTCGCCTTCTTCTGGAGAAGAACTATTATCCTTAATGAACTGGTTAAACTCTGCAACCTGGCTTTGATATTTTCTAAAAATCATAAAAGACCCATTCTTCCCTAAAATGTCCGGCTGAGGAAAAGGTTTTGTAATATCACCTTCTCCTGGATAACCTAATATAAATTCGCCAGCTGCAATCGGGCGGTCAAAACCTTGAGGTACATCAATCCCACTACCTTCAACTTCGGGATTACTGATTCCATCGCGAAAACCGAAAACATTTTTCACCTCTTCTGTAGCACCAAAATCTTCACTCACCAAAACTTCAACTCCATTGTTTTCCGAAATTTTCGTACGAAATTCTTCCAATTTGCTTTTCCAATCGGCTTCATTATTGGAGATCACTGCAGAAGCAATATGAATGTTAGGATTTTTAAATTCTTTCTGCCAATTTTTGGGATCATTCACGCCAATATCATAAAGATAAGACGATCTTTTAGCCATTCCTTCTTTAAAAGATTCCGGAAAAGAATCTAAACTTTCTTTTGGTACACCAATTTTTTCTAAACCTTTATAGGTAAAAGTTAGAAATACAGATGCTCCTTCGTTTTTGTTCCATTCCTCTGCAGAATCAATTAATGGAATCAAATCTTTCAACATCTTTTTCGCACTTTCTTTATCCGTGATTTCTAATAATGCCACTGTTCCAAAATAAGGAATTGGCCTACTTCTCAAAATTAAAGATTGAATTTCCTTCAACTCTATATTAACTTTGTCCGGATTGAAAATTCTTTTTATAAAATCAAATGCCATAATTTATTTATTAAAAATTATTTTTCAATTTTATTAGAATCGTCAATGGCTTTATTTAAGCCAGTAATAATCTTATCGTTACGTCTAATGTCGTTTACAGTAAGATGTGGTACTCCCACATACCAACCTGTCGCAGTAATCTGTTTGCTAAGAATAAAATCTTTAACTGTTGGATCTTTAATTCCAGGCCAACCTTCCACATTTCCAAAAATAATATCCATCAATTGGGGAATTTTGGTTGCAAAATCATCGATATAAGCATCCCAATCCCCATCATAAGCTGTACAGAACAAAATCTTAGTATCATTATCAAAAAGAACAATTCGTAAATCGTGTAAGGTTCCAACTTTTGTAGCACCTTTCAAATTACCATTTGCAATCTCCATAATTTTTCGGAGATTATCAGCGCCGCCGGGCTTCAAATCTGCCATTGCAGTCAGTTCAGAAACCCGACCTGAGCGTAATCCTTTTCTACCTGCAGAAGTTGTGGAATGATCATATCCATCATCAATACCTTCTGAAAAATTTGCTTTAATAAGCTCTGCTGTTAATTTTACATTGTCGATAAAACTCATAACAAAAAGATTTATTTTAATAATTATTTACTTAAAATCAAAAACTAAACCATCATTTAATTTTTTAATTAAAATTATTTATTAAAACTATTCATTGAATAGAAATAAAAAATTCAATTAAATTAACATTGCTCAGTTCTTAGTTGGTCCTATTTTTATATTAAATATACTCGTAGTGCATTATTAAATTAATTCAATTTTAAGTCTATTCATTTTTCTATT
>NZ_DAMBQF010000056.1:0-3462 GCF_032062245.1 Soonwooa sp. | reverse complement strand
ATTTAGAACCTCAAAATAACTGAAAAAACGTGTCAACTATTTCAGGATAATACACGAACACCCCACAAATTCAATAAATTTTAATAAAAATGAGCAACCATAGAATACAAATTCTAGAAACTATTGAAAATCTTGTTGAAGCACGAGATATTATCTTTACACAAATTGTAAATCTCGCAATGTCAGGAGAAATGAAGCATTTGGAAAGCGCCTTTGATTTAGGAGACAAATATAATTTTACATTAAAACATTTTGAAACTGTTCAAGATGTTAATGTGAAAAGATTGGTTTCACTTTGCAAAAACGCCGAAGAAACTGTTTTTTCTCTGATGAATTTAAACGGAATTTCTGAGAACGATGTAAATCTATAATTATGAAACTGAATTGGACTATTGAAAAGGAAGATATTGAAAAAGTAAACCAACTTATTGACAATAATAAAGACAAAGTCTTCTACAAAAATCGTTTGGAAAAAAACGTAAATAAAAAAGGAATTATTTCAGAAAAAGACAAAATTTGGAAAAGCATCGTAGTTTGTTTGCTAACTTCTCAACAAAATTCGAGTGCTGAAAGTCCGATTTCAAGATTTTCGGGATCAAAAAATTTTCCATTGGATTTGGAAATTTGCAAATTACAATCGAAAAATTTAGAAAAATTTGTCGCCAAAGAACTTAAAGATTTTGGAGGAATTAGATTTTATGATAGAATTGCAAATCTTCTAACCAAGAATTTTGAATATTTGGAGAAATCTGATTGGAAAATTTTTGACGGAATATCTAAAATTCTAACTCAAAATAATGATCCGAAATCTCAAATTCAAATGGAAAGAGATTGTGCAAAGAAAATTCAAGACAACTTGAAAGGTTTTGGACCAAAACAATCGCGAAATCTTTTGCAAATTTTGGGTTTAACTGTTTACGAAATTCCGATTGACAGCAGAATTGCAAAGTGGTTGAACACGAAGTTAGATTTTCCGCTTACGGTTTCCGCAACAACTTTACAAGATTTGAATTTTTACAATTTTGTTTCCGACGCAATTCAAAATCTTTGCGAAAAAGCGAATGTGAAACCTTGCCTTTTTGACGCTTCCGTTTTTATTGAGGGAGATAAAGGAGAGTGGACTTTGGAAAATTCAATATTCTAACCGCAAAAAACGCCTGCACATAACATAGTATTGGCGAAAAACGGGGTGAATATTGTCTTTGAGAACTGATTTAGCAGTATCCGCAAAAAATTTTTCCGCTAACTTATTTTTTGTATTTTAGTCAGCGGAAAAAATTTTTGCTCAAGTTCGGTTTCTCTTTGAAAATGTGTGCAAAGTAGCCCATTCTTCGCCAATACTTTTTCCGTTATCGGCAATTTTATCAGTGCTATCGTCATAAAATGAAAAATCCAATATTAAAATTAAGTCTTTTCATAATTCCATTTACAGGAATTTTAATATTGTATTTATTTGGCTTTTGGGGAATTGGAACCTTACTTTGGATTTGGGGAATTTATTTGTTATTAATTATCACAAGTCTTATTCTAAAAAAAAATAATGTAAAAAACAGAATACAAATTGAGTGGATATTGCTTGCAACATATTTTGTTTTACACGGTTTGTATTACGTTCATTTTTCTGTCGGAACAGAAATATACTTTTATGGAGAGAAACAACCATTTAAAGGAAAAAACAAAAATTTTGTAATAATTTTTAATGTGAAAGGAGCGGATAAACTTCCCAACAATTTCTTTTCAAATAACAAAATCTATATTCCCGAAAATGGAATTGTTTTAACATCATCTAAAAAAGAAGAATACAAACAAAGTTATAAGTTCTTGTCCCAAAAAATTATGAAATCATTTGCAACAGCAAATTTTGAAAAATATGATTGCTTTGGTGTAGAAAACTACAAATTTGAATATTTAATCGGTTCTGTAAATGAAAAAGGAATTATTAATTATAATTTTAGGGATTTAATTGCGAATAATATTTGTAAACTATTAGAAGAGAAAAGAATTCAAAACAATATTGCAAAAGGTTATGAAAATGGTAAAAGTTATTTGGAGCAAAAAAAAGTTTATATAAACGGACAAAACCTTACGGAATTACCAAAAGGACTTTTAAAACTTAAAAACATAGAATATTTAAACATTCATTCAAATTCATTTAAAGAATTTCCAAAATATATTTATGAGTTCCCAAAATTAAAAGACTTGACAATTGGATTTAATGAAATTGACAGCATTCCAAACAAAATAAAGGAAATAAAAACACTTGAATATCTTGCAGTAAATGGAAATAATCTAAAAGACTTACCAAATGTTCTTTTAACTTTACCAAAACTAGAAAAAATTTATGCCCGTGAAAACAAATTTGATAGTATAAAAATTAGAGAATTAGCAAAAAAATATAAAGAAAAAGGAATTGAAATCCAATATGAATAAAAAAACTGCCGATAACATAGTATTTGCAAAAGGCGGGGTTGAATATTTAATAGAACTATTTGTTGCATTTAGTCGCAACTTGCTTTTCATATTGTATTTTTTTGTAATTTAACAATCTGAAAAAGCAATTTGCTTCGTTCGGTCGAAATTGAACTTTCAGTTAAATTTAGCCCGCCCTTCGCAAATACTTTTTCCGTTAGCTGTAATTCTATGAAAACGAAGCGTCTAAAAGAAATTTCCCCATTTTTAGTACTGTTATTTATTATTAATTGTAGTAATAAAAAAGATTGGAATCAAACAGATTTTGATGAAACCTTAACTCAAAATGATAGCATAAAATTGATGAGTAGTTTTTATGATCCAATGGAATTTTATAATGATTCTCTTTCAAATAATAAAAAAACATCATTTGTTAATTACGACAATGATAATAACAAAAACATTTGTGAAGCGAAAATAATTAATGATACTATAAATATTAATATTGGTTATTCAACTGGATTCTCTTCAAAAGGTTTCAATATTACATATTTTGACAAAAAATTTAGTATCAATCCATATTATGGAACAGATAATATTGCAGTTTTTATAGATGAAAATGGAAAAGAAATTCAGGAAGAACCTCCAAAACATTTTTTCAATAATCAGAAACTCATTCTAAATAAGTCAGATTATAAAAAAGGAGATAGTATTTATGGATTCGTTAATTTTTCTTCTTTAGAAACAAACAAAAATCAAAGAACTAATCATAAAGGGAAAGGATATTTCAAAACTATAGTTCAATAAGAACTACAGCTAACATTGTATTGGCAAAATGCGGGGTTAAATATAAAGTAGAAAAAGTAGAAATATTTAGCCGCCGTTGCTTTTCATATAATCTTTTTCATTAACTTAGCTTATCTGAAAAAGCATCGGCTACACGCAGTCAAAATTGAACTTTTAGTCCAATTAAGCCCGCACTTCGCCAATACTTTTTCCGTTAGCTGCAACCAGTTTCGAACAATTCCCATAGAATAAATTTGGTCAAAATAC
>NZ_DAMBQF010000055.1:0-3504 GCF_032062245.1 Soonwooa sp. | reverse complement strand
TTTTCAATCAAATGAACAACTTTTTACTTTTTAATTCATAATGCACAACGGGTTAAGTATCATTTAAAATGCACAACGGGTTAATATTTATGTTTATCAAGCGCAAGCTCAGTTAACGTTTTTCCCACAAAGAAAATCAGGAGAAATAGGATCTCAATTTGACATCAATTATCAGTTTAAAAAAGGAACTGCTCTTGGTGGAAAATATGGAACGGACATTGCGGTTAACTTTGCAAACTGGTACGGTTTTAAAAGAAAATACCGTGTTTATGAAGATTTTAACACTGTTGAAACCAAAACCTTAGATCTTGGCGAAGGTTATTATTCGGACTTCAATGTCGATATTAGAAAAAAACTATCGCATAGCTGGAATACAGCTTTAATCTATATTTATCAAGATTATAATACAGATAAAATCCAAGAGACAGAAGGTCATGTGTATGCTACGACAGCTGTTTGGGATAACTTATTCAAAATTAATTAAAGTCTTTAAAGCTAGAAGTTCAGCATCAGTGGGCTAGCTCGTCTTTCAAAAACTGGGCAGCAGCGCTATCTGAGTTTAATTTTAAAAAGAATTGGTCTATATTTGTAAGTGATATGTATAATTACGGTAATGATGACAAGGAGAAGCAGATGCATTATAATACTTTTGGAGCAGTCTTTAGAAAGAACTCAACCCGAGTTCAGGCTTCTTATGGACGTCAAAGAGGAGGATTAATATGTGAGGGAAGCGTTTGTCGTATGGTTCCGAAAAATACCGGCTTTTCGCTACATATCAATACAAAGTTTTAGATCAATTTCGAAAATTTAATAATTAGCTAAAAATGAATTTAAAGAGAGTTTTATTATTCTTTTCCTTTATTTTTTCGGTTTTAGTCTTAGCTCAAGTTCAGAATCCTGTAAAGTTTCAATTTGATGTTAAAGACTTAGGAAAAGGGGAGTATGAGGCAGTATTAACTGCCAAAATGGAGGACAAATGGCATATTTATTCGCAGGATTTGCCACCTGATTCAGGATTTCCAACAGAGTTTAAATTATCCTCAAAAGAAGGTATTACAACAATGGGCAAAGTCCTAGAAATAGGAAAGAAACATGATGAATATTCCGAAGCTTTCGGCGCTCAGATTGTGTATTATGCGAATCAAGTTTTATTTAAACAAAAATTCAAAGCAAAAAATCCTGATAAAGATTTTAAAGTTGCAGCAGAAATAACTTACCAAGTTTGTAATGACAGACTATGTCTTGCGCCAACAACTTTAGAATTTGAAAAAACGGTAAAAAGTACAACGGCAGCGACTACAGAAGAAGTAAAACCAGAGGCTGCAACAACGGCGCAGATAGATACAGCTTCCGTTGCAATACCAGAAGCTAATGGCGAGGTAGCTGTTGTATCACCAACTACATCAGGACACGAAAAAGAATTAAAAATCAATTCTTTAGACTTCAAAAATCCGTTGACTAATTGTGGAACAGTTCAAGAAAATACTGGCGGCGACAACAATTGGTTAATCTTAGCATTAGGCTTTTTAGGAGGACTTATTGCACTGCTAACACCATGTGTTTTCCCGATGATTCCGTTGACGGTTTCGTTCTTTACAAAAGGGAGCAAAGACAAAGCAAAAGGTAAAAGAGATGCCTTTATATATGGATTCTTTATCTTATTAATCTTCGTATTATTAAGTATTCCGTTCCATATTATTGATGGGATTTCTGGGAATATCTTTAATCAAATCTCAACAAATATTTGGCTGAATTTATTCTTCTTTGTAATCTTTATTTTCTTTGCATTCAGTTTCTTTGGATACTACGAAATCACGCTACCTAACTGGGTTGCTAACAAATCATCAAAAGCAGAAGAAGCAGGTGGAATCATCGGTATCTTCTTCATGGCATTGACGTTGGTTATCGTATCGTTCTCGTGTACAGGTCCTATTTTGGGAAGTTTATTGGGCGGCGTGGTAACAGGTTCGTCTAATGTACCAACACTTCTAACATTTGCTTTAGCAGGTTTTGGTATCGCTTGGGCATTGGTTTTCGGATTGTTAGCATTGTTCCCACAAGCATTACAAAGTCTTCCAAAATCTGGAGGTTGGATGAACACTGTTAAAGTTGTACTAGGTTTTATTGAAGTTGCTTTAGCATTAAAATTCCTTTCAAAAGCAGATTTAGTTTCGAAAACTTTCATGTTAAAAAGAGAACTATTCATTGTACTCTGGATTCTCATTACGATTGGATTAGTACTTTATTTATTCGGAAAAATCAGATTCCCGCACGATGATAAAGAACCAAAAATTTCTTTAGGAAGAAAACTTTTAGGCGTTTTAGGTTTAGGATTTTTAGGCTATTTAATTTATGGTTTAATACCAGCCGACAAGCCAAAACTTCAATTGTTAAGTGGAATTCTTCCTCCGATGAATGTGAGTTATTTCCATAAAGAAGAAGACGGTATTTTAGGTTTAAAATTGCATCATAATTATTTTGATGCTTTAGAAGAAGCTAAAAAACAAAACAAACCACTTCTTATCGACTTTACGGGTTATGGTTGCGAAAACTGTCGTAAAATGGAGGAATTTGTTTGGAGTCAAGATGATATCTTACCATTGTTACAAAATGATGTTGTGATCGCCTCTGTTTATGTTGATGACAAAGAAGAATTGCCAGAAGCTGAACAAATGAAAATTGATATGGGTGGCGGTCAAATGAAGAAAATAAAAACAATTGGTGATAAGTGGTCGATGTTCCAACAGGTGAATTTCAACAACAATTCTCAACCGCATTATGTTTTGGTGACGCCAGATCAAAAGGTTATTAACACACCAGTTTCGGGTTATATGCCGAAAGAAGATTTCAAAAAATTCTTAGAATGTGGAATCAATTATCATAAAAAGAATTAATTCTTGATATAAAGTTTAAGTTTAAATGAAATCCGCGATTTAGGTCGTGGATTTTTTTATTTTTAAATTCTGAAATAACTTGAAATATGAATTTTGTATGTTATTAAAAGAAAACAAATATGTTTGCTTTTTTACTAACTGAAGTTTTTTGAGTAAGTAAACGTCTTGTTCGATCGGATTTTGTAAAAATCGTATAGAGAACTTTTTGTGTCGATTATTTCTTCAGCGCTAGAATTTTTTAAATTTCTACAATATGCTTGTCAACGATTTTCATTAAATCATTCTGCTGCTTTTTATCTTCAATCTTTTCATTGTTGGTGGCGTCATTTCCGTCGCAGTCGTTGGTTTTAAATAAAAACTGAATCGGCTTTTGGCTCTCATAGTAATAAATTCGGTTTTCCAAATAACAAGATTCGGCTGCAGATTCGTAATAGACAAAAAATAGTTTATCATTTTTAAAATAGTAACTGAATTTTTGTTGCCATTCGGTATATGGCTGCTTTTTTAAGACGTATTAAAATTAGAGTATTAACTTTAACGTCAAGAAAAAGCAATGAAAAAATCAATATTTACGGAGCCGCAGATATTGAAGGTGCTCCAAAGCCAGCAA
>NZ_DAMBQF010000054.1:0-3519 GCF_032062245.1 Soonwooa sp. | reverse complement strand
TTCTTGAACTTTTAGTTCTTCGAAAGCCCGCACTTCGCCAATACTTTTTCCGTTACCTGCAATGTTAACAAATAAACCACAAAACGTTTGAAAAAAGATTATTACATCCTATTATCATTTGGACTACTAGTTGCATTTTATATGACGCTGGGGAATTATTTCCGAAATCAGACTGAAGAAAATTATGTAATTGTGACTGCGAAAATAAAAGGAGTTGACGCAATTGGAAAAAACTCTCAAGATTGGTTGCTTTTTTCTTATGAATATAGAAATAAGATTCACACAGGTAGAGTTTATATTTCAGATGATAGTTCATCCGTTTATAAAAGTAAAATTGGAGAAAAAATAAATTTAAAAATCCATAAAAATAACTTTGTCAATAAGATATTCCTCACTTACAAAAAACTATAACATGAAGAATAAAGAATTAAAAATTTGTTACCAAAAAAGTTTAATCCAAAAACACTGCAGGTAACATAGTATTTGCAAAAGGCGGGGTTGAATATTTAATAGAAATATTTGTTGCATTTAGTCGCAACTTGCTTTTCATATTACTTTTTTTTGTAATTTGGTAATCTGAAAAAGCAATTTGCTTCGTTCGGTCGAAATTGAACTTTTCGTCCAATTTAGCCCGCCCTTCGCAAATACTTTTTCCGTTAGCTGAAATCGTATCACACTCAACTTAAATAAATGAAATTCGCTCATAATAACTATTTTGACAAAAAATTTAGTTCTATAAATCAAATTAGATTTTATCCATATGTTGGAAAAAATTATAATCAAAACGAGAAAAAAATTCTTGTATTAGCTCATAATATTTATTGCCCAATTGAAAAATACGAATCTGAACAAATTAGGACTGCTTCTAAAACACATTTTGCGGATGCACTTGAAGAATATACTTATGACCAAGGTTGGTGGACGAAAACATTTAGAAATTTTATTAAAGGAACATTAGCTTTAAAAGAGAATTTTACGAGAAGTTCTTCAGATATTGTAATTAAAAAAGTAGATTCATTCATTGAATCAATAAGTTATACAAACTACATAAATGATTTAGTTCCTTCAAACAATGCAAATAACATTGCTGTCAATCCGCATCTAATTAAATTAAGTTCAGAAATAAACAATGAGATTTATAAAATATTAGAAACATCTCATATATTTTGTTGGGGGAAAAATGTATTTAATTACATTATAAATCAAGAAAATGTAAATATTGTTGAACGAACCAATCTATTAACAAAAAGTGAAATTAAAAAACAAGGTTTTGAGTATGCAAAAATTTTAATCGATAATCAAGAAATACATTTATTAAAAATTTTTCATCCTTCAATGCCAAAATTTGGACATAAAAAAGAAGATACACGTAAGATAATAGAATGGTTTATGGAAAAATAACGACTTCAGCTAACAAGGTATTGGCAAAATGCGGGGTGAAGTCCTGAATTGAAAATCCACCACTTTTTTGCCGCCGCTGCTTTTCAATTCCACATTTTTTCGTAATTTAGTTCCATTGAAAAAGCATCGGCTCCGTTTAGTCTTTCTTGAACTTTCAGTTCTTCGAAAGCCCGCACTTCGCCAATACTTTTTCCGTTATGCGACATCCTATTTGACAAAATTACACATAATCATTGTTTCCTAATTGGGAAATTATTATCTTTGACAAAATTTGTGAAATGAAAAATAACTTTGAAGTCGAATTGTTACCAGAAGCGCAAAAATTTCTGAACGAATTAGATGAAAAAGTTCGTGATAAAATATATTTCAATATTAGAAAATCTCAAATAACAAATGATAAAGAGGTTTTTAAGAAATTGAACGACACAATTTGGGAATTTAGAACCTTGTATAATTCTAATTCTTACAGATTGTTTGCTTTTTGGGATGATTATCAAAATTCGATGGTTCTTGCAACTCATGGAATATTGAAAAAGACACAGAAAACACCAAAAAAGGAAATAGAAAAAGCAACAGAAATTAAGAAACAATATATTCAATATAAATATGGAAACAAAAAATAAGAAATTTGAAACTGTTTCAATTGACAAAATGATTGATAAACATATTGGAAAACTTGGAACAAAAAAAAGAGATAATTTTGAGAATGAATTAAGAATTGAACTTCTTGGTCAAGCCATAAAACAAGCGAGACAAGAACAAAATCTTACCCAAGAACAACTTGGAGAGTTGGTTGGTGTTCAGAAATCTCAAATTTCAAAAATAGAAAATAGCGTTAAAAACGCACGTTTTGAAACGATAATGAAAGTTTTTGAAGCTTTGGGTGCAAAAGTGAAATTCAATGTAGAGATTAATCATCAAAGTCTTGCGTTATAAAAGGACGTCGCATAACATTGTATTGGCAAAATGCGGGGATAAGGTTTGAATTAAAAAGCAGAAATATTTAGCCGCCGCTGCTTTTTCGTATTGATTTTTTTCTTAATTTAACAATCCGAAAAAGCATCGGCTACGGTCAGTCTAAATTGAACTTTTTGTCCAATTTAGCCCGCACTTCGCCAATACTTTTTCCGTTAGCGGTCAGGCTATTAAAGGCAATGAAAATAAATCTATGAAAGATAACACAATTAATTTTAAACGAATATTTATTTTTTTAGTAATAGCTATTTCACTTTCCAATATATTTAGATTTGACATTTTTGGAACAAAAGAAATTTTGGAAATATTACCAACTTGGATTTATTTACTTTCTGTTATATTGCTTGAAGGAAGTGGGGTTTTTATAGGAGCTTTAATTGCCATTTACTTACTTCGTAAAAAACAGAAAACTGAAATTTCATTTTTTGGAACATCAAAAAGAAAAGGTCTGTTAATGTCCTTTATTCCAATAATATTATTGGCAATTATCGGAGTAAAGAATGAATACGGTATAAATGTAAATTTGTACGGCTTAATTGTTGTTTTGGGAAGTTTGATTTATTGCATTATGGAAGAGTTTGGCTGGCGTGGATATTTACAAGAAGAACTTAAAGACATTAAGCCTATAAAACGATACTTGCTAATAGGCTTCATTTGGTACTTTTGGCATTTGTCTTTTCTGACAAAAGCGACTTTATCTGAAAATCTATTTTTTCTCGGTATGTTGTTATTTGGAAGTTGGGGAATTGGACAAGTTGCAGAATCGACTAAATCTATTTTGGCAAGTTCCTGTTTTCATTTAATAATCCAAATAATGATGTTTAATTCATTAATCAAAGATGGACTAGATGGAACACAAAAACTAATTATTTTAGGCGTTTCAATTTTTATATGGATAATTATTCTCGGAAGATGGAAAAAAGAAAATGAGTTGAAATTACTAAACGAAAAGCAAAGCCCGAACCGCTAACAAGCGTTTGGCAAAAGTGGCGGTTTCGTACTTCGCATGAAACTTTTTCGTAAGTTTGAATTTCGTGCTTCGCTTGAAGTTTAGCGATAAAAGTCGCCACCTTCGCCAAGCGCCGAAACGTTAGCTGCAACCAGTTTCGAACAATTCCCATAGAATAAATTTGGTCAAAATAC
>NZ_DAMBQF010000053.1:0-3570 GCF_032062245.1 Soonwooa sp. | reverse complement strand
CATAGTATGACAATATTTAATGAATTTTTTGTCAACCTATTTCAGGAATATGCATCGGATACGCTTGCACATAACGGAAAAAGTATTGGCGAAGAACGGGCTACTTTGCACACAATTTCAAAGGGAAACCGACTTTGAGCAAAAATTTTTTCCTTTTGCTAATATACGAGAAAAAGTAAAAGGAAAAATTTTTTGCGGATATTGCTAACTGAGTTCTCAAAGACAGTATTCACCCCGTTTTTTGCCAATACAATGTTATCTGCAGTGCTTTTTTCTATTCAGTTATTGACCAATCCTTATATTCAAACCAGTGCTCTTTGCCAGTTTTTACAGTTTTTATAATTCTTTTAGTCGGTTTGCTCATTCTTTTTGTTTTCGGATCAAAAATTATGTGATCCTCATTATCAAAATAAATAATTCCTTTTTTGTCACAAGCATCAAGAACTTTTACTTTTATTAGAAAATCATTTTTATTAAGGTCTATTATAACTCCTTTGGCTTTACAAATATCATTATCATCTTTAGATTCCTGTTCTTTACTTACATACCATTTATTATAATTAAATTCAAGTTTACCACCAATTTTATATTCTGAAAACTCGTCTAACTTTCTATTTACTTCGTTGTTTTTGGACTTTTCCCAATAATCTTGATAATATTTAATTTGTTCATTAAGTTTAATTTCTTGATTGTTTAAATGTCTATAGTAACTTACCAAAATAATTCCTGACATATCATCTGGATGGTAAATTTTCAAATCATTAAAAAATTTTGATAGTCTTGAACCGCCCCATAATTGCCAATTATTTCTCATCCACATTCCAAGCCCAAAATGAAGACTTGCAGTAAAATCATTTTCAGAAAGTTTTTTCATTTTGATTTTTGTACTGTCTGCCCAAAATTTATTTATTTGTTTATAGCAATCTTCTAAATCTTTGGGAATATAAACTTTGTTTATTGAATCTGTAGTAAATCTTACCTTTTCTTGATCATCAATCGTTTTTTGAATGGAAATATATTTATGAAGTATTTCTTTTTCATTTATTTTTCCATTATTTAAATATGTTTTAAAAGCGTAGAGTAGTACTTTCGATGGTTGTGAATATATTCCTTTTTTTTCTAAATATTTTACAATTTTTGGATTCCCATTTTCACTAGTCCAATTAAATATAGTTTTATAGTCTTTTCCTTGTTCAGTCTTTGAAAATGGATAAACTGTGTACATTAAACTATCCTCTTGAGTTGTTTTTATTTTGTTTTTTACAGTTAACGAACAATCCTTATCTAAATATTTTACAGATTGTTTTAAATTTTGTGGAAGTTTGCGATTTTGTCCACTTAAATTTGTTAAGAATAAAATCGTGATTATTGTTAGTAGTGCTCTCATAGCATTGCAGATAACGGAAAAAGTATTGGCGAAGTGCGGGAATTCGAAGGACTGAAAGTTCAAGAATTCAGAAACGAAGCCGATGCTTTTTTCGGATTGTTAAATTACAAAAATAATCAATACGGAAAAGCAGCGGCGGATAAATATTACAAATATTTCAACTTAGACTTTAACCCCGCATTTTGCCAATACTATGTTAGGCGTAGTTTTTATTCTTTAATGCGTTTTTTTAAGTCCATTTCTGCTCCAAGAATTCTCTCAATCTCAATTTCTAATTGATTTAGAATTCGATAAAAAATAATATGTTTGTTTGCCAAGAATCCGTAATATTCAGAATCAATTTCAGCGTAATTCTTTCCAATGTTTGGGTTTTCTGCTAATAATTGACAGAATTCGATTAGCTCTTCATAATATTTATCTGCTTGATTTTCTGACCAAAATTCATAGGTATATTCATAGATTTTAGTAAGATCTTCAACAGCCTTATTGGTAAAAAAATATTTAGCCATTACTTTTCATTTTGGCTTTTAAAGATTCAAGATGTTTTTGGGGATTAAAATCATTAGCGATTCCACTCTTAATTCCTTCTTGAATTGCATTTTTCAAAATTTGAATCTTGTTTTCTTCCTCCTCTAAAAGTCGTAAGCCTGCTCGAATAACTTCGCTTGCATTTTTATATCTTCCTTGAGAAACTTTATTATCAACAAAATCCTCAAAATAATTTCCTAAAGAAACAGATGTGTTTCGTCCCATTTTTACTTAATTTAAAATTCAATAATCAAAGTTACCAAATTTTGGTAATTTATACAAATTTTTCTTTGGGAACTGCGCTTGTAAAATTACGTCTAACGGAAAAAGTATTTGCGAAGGGCGGGCTAAATTTAACTGAAAGTTCAATTTGCGACCGAACGAAGCAAATTGCTTTTTCGTGGAACTAAATTACAAAAAAATGTGGAACGAAAAGCAATTTGCGGCTAAATGCATCGGGTCTTTCTATTATGTATTCAACCCCGCCTTTTGCAAATACTATGTTATCGGCAGTTTTTTATTTTCCCTCTCGTATAAATTGCTCAGCGAGAAAGTCAAGAACATTATTGCCTTCTCCATTTTGCATATTAAGTTCTTCAGGTGTTACTTCTGTAGTGGGCCAAATCATATTTGCATTTTCAAGATTAAGAATTTTTGACTCTTGAATTTTTTTGACAAATTCTGTATACCTGTTATTTTTATTGTTATACATAAATCCAATCGCACTTGCAATAATGTCTGAAATTTGGATATTTACTTCAAATTTAGAATCTGTCAATTGAACACTATTTATTTGCGCAGGGTATGTCATTTTTCTTGAGTCAAAGCCTACTTCTTGAATTTCGACTTTTAAATTTCTCACAAATTCTATATACTCACTATAATGTTCAATTTGTTTAGAATTATCAAATATAACATCAAATTTTTCCCCTAAAACTTTATACCAACGATCACACAGCACTAAAAAACAAGAAAAAGTAACATCAATTGTAAATTTATCGCTGTTCTCTAATATTCTTAAAATTTGAGGCCTGCTATCACGTATAGGATATAATAGACCTAAGTATTCATCATCAACGGTTTCAATTAGTTCTTCAACTGTTTTATAAAATTTATTAATAGAATCGGAATCTCTTTTTCGGAACATAGAAATAAAATTGGTTATCATTTCATTATAAAGCGCTTTGTTCCAAAAGAAATTGCCAAAATAAAAAATGAAATTTGTATATTGAATATTTAGCCCAAATTTATATAAATCAAGTCCTTTTTCGTAAAAAACGGGTTCAATTAATTGGTCAACAATTTGGGCAATGGTTGCCAATTCTTTATGGACAACATATATTGCAACTTTTTCTTCTCGAATTAATTCGTGATTTAAAAGTTTTATAATAGATTCACGACCTTTTGGTGATTTTTTAAGTTTTACGAAATGTAATTCAGCATCATTTTCAAAAAGTTTAAGTAATTCCTCACATTCTTCAGTTGAAAAGTTATTAGAACAAAGGATAAATGCTTTTTGATCTAAATTTAGAAGATCTGCTCCTGTATTTCCTGATTCATCAAAGTAAATTTTCTGCATAGTTTTTATAAAATTGCCGATAACGTTTTCGGGCTTTGCGTTCGGGCGGGATTCGGAGCACAAAACTGTCAACCAG
>NZ_DAMBQF010000052.1:0-4227 GCF_032062245.1 Soonwooa sp. | reverse complement strand
TTCTTGAACTTTTAGTTCTTCGAAAGCCCGCACTTCGCCAATACTTTTTCCGTTATGTGCAACCCAATAAAAACCGCATAAATAGAGAGATTGACGACAAAATTCGCATATCAAACATTAAGTATTGAACATAAGATAAAATATGTTTTACTTTTTTTTGTTTCAATCTTTATTGTGGTAAACATTGGTGTTGATTTCTTTACCGCAAAATCTCAAAATTATTCGTTTTACTTTTCGGAAGCCTTAATTTTCAGTTCATACTGGTTATTGTTTGTGCCTTTAGTTCAATTATTTTTAAAATTCGTAAAAAGAACTTATGGTTTTGTAAAGCATTTTATGATCTTTACAATTGTCGTGTTAATTCATTCGTTAACCTATCCTTTTTTAGTTTGGCTTTTTTCAAAAATTTATTATTATCACACATTTGAATATTTCCAGACATTTAGGTTTGGATTGTCGGCTTATTTAATTAAAACTTTAATTATCTATGCGTTCATCTTGTTGTCTTACTCCATTTTCAAAATACAACGGAATTTCAACAATTTCAATTCTGAAAAAAATATTGAACCGGAAATACAAAACTATATTTCTTCAATCATTGTTTTAGATAACACTAGAAAAGTAATTATTAATGTTGAAGATATTTTTTATTTTTCGGCAAACTCACCATATGTAAACATTTTCCATAATCAGAAGAAATATTTACATTCTGAAACTTTAAAATCATTGGAAAAAAAGTTAAATGCTCAATTATTTGTTCGCATTCATAAATCGCATATCGTAAATGTTACAAAAATTTCTTCATTACAATCCCGAAAAAATGGCGATTATGATATTACGCTTTCAGATAGCACTTCTTTGAGAGTTAGTCGTAATTATGCAAAAAAGTTTAAGGAAATTTTTGAGCATCATCTTGCCATAAAATAAACTCCTTTCACAACATTTGATTTTTAGATTGAGATTTTTAGATTGAATTTTGCGAAAAATTTATATGATGAAAATTACAAAGATTTTAAAATTATCTTTTTTCTTTAGTTTGTTTCTTAGTTGTAACGGACAAAGCAATGATAACAAGAATGTTCAAAAAATTGTTAATAAAATTGTTGGTGGAGGTTGCGACGGTTGTGAATTAATGTATGTAGGAATGCCCGAAAAAATTTCAACTGAACACATAAGTGTTGGCTGGACAGAGGGCAAGCAAAAACTCATATTGACAGGCAAGGTCTTTAATCTTGACGGTAAAACACCTGCATCTGATGTCATCATCTATTATTGGCATACTGATGATAAAGGTTTGTATTCATCAAATAACGAAACACTTAAACAAGCTAAGGAACACGGCAAACTGCGAGGTTGGGTAAAGTCTGACAAGGATGGAAATTACACTATTAAAACTTCAAGACCGGCAGCTTATCCGAATGATAATATTCCGCAACACATTCACTTATCGATAAAAGAACCGGACATCCAAAACGAATATTATGCTGACCTTTATTTTGATGATGACCCATTTTATTTAAAACATAAGAAAAAGTATGGTAAAATTGACAGAGCAGGAACAGAAATACTAAGAATTGTTTTAGACGGTAACACTCAAATTGCAGAACATAATATTGTTTTAGGGTTGAATATTCCTGACTATCCAACAAAAAATAAAACAGACATACAGTCGGGCTTACAAATTGGCGAAGACCAACCTTCATTTATACCATTTCACGCCTTTGGACCAGACAAAGGAACAAGAACTTGCCCAGTTTGCAAATATGGACGTTATCACGGAATTGTATATTTCGTTGGCGACAATCCAGATTGGGATGAAATTAAAAAATGGCTTAAACAATTAGACCACCAAAGCGTATCAAGAGAAAAATACCTTAAAGCATACTTTGTTTACGGGAACTCAAAGAATTATAATAAGCAGGCACGGCAAACAGAGTTAGAAAAAATCGGAGAAGAATTAGGGCTTCAAAAAATTGCTTTGACTTTTGTACCATCATTTAGCGACACTGAAAGCGAAGCAAACTTTAACAACATAAATGCGAGTGTTGAAAACACCTTTATAATTTACAGACACAGGACAATAGTTGACAAATATGTAAATCTAAAACCGACAGAACAAAACTTTAGACTCATTTCAGAAATACTTGACAAAACAAAAGGAAATTATTTTGACTTAAACGAGCCAAAACATGAACGATAAGAGGGCTGCACATAACATAGTATTTGCAAAAGGCGGGGTTGAATCTATAATAGAAAAACCCGATGCATTTAGTCGCAACTTGCTTTTCATATTACTTTTTTTTGTAATTTGGTAATCTGAAAAAGCAATTTGCTTCGTTCGGTCGAAATTGAACTTTCAGTTAAATTTAGCCCGCCCTTCGCAAATACTTTTTCCGTTACCTGCAATTTTATACAAAAAGCACCACAAAAATGAATTTTATCAAATTAAACACGATTTTTTTGATTTTATATTCAACGATTTTATATTCTCAACAAAAAAAGAAAAGTATGAAAAACGACGTTCCAAATAGTGTAGAAATAATTGATAGTCATTTAGATGATTTTTTTGACGAGAATTCGGATATTGTAGTTTTTGACGAAATAAAATCAGAAACAATCCACAGAGATATTTTTTTTATAAAAGCGACCGAAGAAAGACCTTATCACATTTTGTTGAGTTGTGGCATGAGTGCTTTACCAATGAACATTCCGAAAGACGTAAATTCATCTAAATATATTGAAATTATGTTTTTGCTACCGAAAGAGTGGAATTTAAATTATGAAGCATTTCATGATGAAAAAAATTATTGGCCAATTCGTATAATGAAAGAAATTATGATTTCACCTCACGAAAATAATAGTTGGTTTGGTTATGGTCATACTTTTCAATTTGATGACAAAGAGGAATTCGCTGAAGGAATTGGATTTAACTCAGTAATGTTAGCAAATACTATGGAGCTTTCCGAAGAATTTACTACAATACCTCTTAAAAACAAAAAACAGATTGATATTTACACTTTAATTCCGCTTTATCCCGAAGAGTTGGAGTTTAAGAAAAATACAAATGCAAATGAACTACTAGAAAAATTTGATAAAAACAATATTGAGGAAATTGTAAAAATTGGAAGGAAAAATGTTTGCAAATAAAAAAACTGCAGGTAACATTGTATTGGCAAAATGCGGGGTTAAGGGTAAGTTGAACTACTCTACTTTTTTAGCCGCCAATATTTTCCAATTCCACATTTTTGATTAACTTAGTTCCATTGAAAAAATATTGGCTACGATTGGTCTGAACTTGAACTTTCGTTCAATTTAAGCCCGCACTTCGCCAATACTTTTTCCGTTAGCTGCAATTTTATGACAAATCTTATTTCAAATTTTAAAATATTAGATAGGCAATCTTTCATTAAATTTATCGACTTATTGAGACAAGACCTTATCGAAAACCCTGAAAATTGGGAAAACAAAAAACTTGATGATTTTCTTGAGGCTATTAGCTCTTATGCGAATGACATTCAAGGCTATTACAATAATTCCAACCAAAATATAAATGCAGACGAACCGAACTGGCAAACATTTGCCGACATTTTAAAAGGAGCATCTATTTATGAATAAGACAAATTTAGTTCCTTATGTTTTGGAAAAATATCAACAAGGACATCGTTATTTTGAAAATTTAGATATAGAGAATGAAAGCTTCGAAGGACAAAATCTTCAAGACATAACTTTTGAGGGGTGTTCATTATACGTAAGTTTCAAAAATGCAAATTTAAAAAACGCAAAGTTTATAAACGGGGGAATTAAGACTTGTGATTTTAGAGATGCCGATTTGACGAATGCTAAATTCGAAAATGTTTGTATCGAAAGTGCACAATTTGCAAGATCAAAGACTGACAACATTTATTTTGACAATAATTCATCATATGGACAGCTTGTAACAAAAGCACATTTTGACGAATGGATTAAAGACTATGAAGAATAACAAAAACTGCAGCTAACAATGTATTGGCAAAAGACGGGGTGAATATTGTCTTTGAGAATTCAGTTAGCAATATCCGCAAAATGCTTTTCATATTTCTTTTTTCCGTAATTTAGAAATCTGAAAAAGCATTTTGCTCAGGTCGGTTTTTCTTTGAAATTGTCTGCAAGGTAGCCCGTCCTTCGCCAATACTTTTTCCGTTAGCAGAAATCGCATCCAAACTTTCCGCTTTAAAAATATTTCAGAAT
>NZ_DAMBQF010000051.1:0-5231 GCF_032062245.1 Soonwooa sp. | reverse complement strand
AAAATTGTGTTAATTATTTTAACATTTGTTGCACTAGATTTCTGAAACGGCGATATTATTGCCGATAACGGAAAAAGTATTGGCGAAGTGCGGGCTAAATTGGACGAAAAGTTCAATTTCGACTGCGTGAAGCCGATGCTTTTTCAGATTGTCTAAATTAAGAAAAAAAACAATATGAAAAGCGGCGGCAGATAAATGTAACAAATCTTTCTATTATACATTTAACCCCGCATTTTGCCAATACAATGTTGTCTGCAGTCTCTTTATTGTTCAATATATTCAAAAATGAAATTATGATTACTTATTTGCAATGTCATTTATAGGTTTTCTAAAGCAATATCCTCAAACTCTTCAAATCTTATTCCTACTTTTTTATAGGTTTTTATAATATTTTCTTTTGGAATGTCCCAAAGCCACTTTTTGTTTTCATATTCCAAATTTATTATATCTTCTATTTTTGCATATAAAACTTGATTGTCTATTCGATACACAAATTTCACAAAATTTCCGTCCATTATTTTGTTTTTATTGAATTTAAAAATTTGTTTTTTTCAGCTAAAAAATTTGAATTATTATTAAGTTGGCAACATTCAAAATTTAACATCTTATCTCTGACGAATAAAATTACAGAGTATCTTTCATTTCTTTCTCCTGTAGAAGGATTTATTGCCGAATAAGATAATAGTCTACCATAATATTTTCCAATTTTCATTTCTGAAACATTTCCTGTATTTCCTGTATAATCTAATTTTCCTTTGACCACATTGTCCAAAAATGAATCTGCGACTTTTTTTCTTTCACTTTCAGACCATTTTTTTTCAGCAATCAAATAATTTGAGTAATCTGGAATAACATTTCTTTGTACAATGACCATTGTTAGAGAATTTTCTGTTTTGCTAATAAGAGTAGATGTGTTTTGTACAGTTTTATATGTTGGAGAATTTGGAAAATTTACAAAAATTCCATTATCTACTTCTTTTTGGATTTGTGAAAAATAAAAGGAGCTTATCAACATGAAAATGAAGGAGAAAAAATATTTCATCTATTTAATTTTTATCGTGTAGTTTTTTGTTTTTCTGATTATCAGGTAAATTACAAAAGATAAAATAAAGAAAGTCATAAAATTCACTTTCAAAATAAGCGGAATGTATGCAATATAAATCTTCTGAAAAAAATTTGCTGGACCATTATATGGAAACCATTCATTATTAAATTCTGCTTGTCCTAAAACACCATAATAGGTAACCTTATAATAAGGATCACTATAAGTATAACTGCCCGCTCCATTATAAGCACCACATTCTCCAAACAACGCAATAATAAATAGAATCAAAAATGAAAATAACATTGCTTTTCCAATTATTAATCCTTGCTTTTTTAATTCATTTTTGTCTAGGTGAATTTCTTTTTTTTCTAAATTATCGCTCATAATTTTTAAAACTTTCCCGATTTACTTCACTTTGAAGTTAAGGACGTCGAAATGGAAAAATATTTGGTTAGTTTTTTGCCCGCCCGTTGTCCGGAATTTGTTAAAAATTAATTTATAAAATTGCATTTGTAGCGAGATTGCAGACAACGGAAAAGGGCTTGGCGAAGGCGGGGATAAGAAAGACGGAAACTCCAACTAAACCCGAACCGAGCAAAAACCATTCTCGTTTTTTCAAAATTACAAAAAATAAAAAAACGAAATGGTTTTTTGCGGGGAAAATTGCGAAAATCTTCTAAATGATAACTCTCCGCCCCGCTTTTGCCAAACCCATGTTGTACGACGTTTTTTTTTATGCAGTTATAGGATTAACTCTTATTTGTCCGCCAACTGCTTTCAAAACTTTCATAATTGTTGAAAACTGTGGTTTTGCACCTTCAGAAAGTGCTTTGTACAAACTCGGTCTGCTCATTCCTGTTTCTTCTGCAATTTTTGTCATTCCGATTGCTTTTGCAATATTACCAATTGCTACAACAATTTCAGAATCATCGCCTTCTTCAAGGACAACATTAAGATATTCAGCAATCATTTCGTTGCTGTCCAAATAATCTGCAATGTCAAATTTTGAAATATCCATTCTTTATTCTTTTACTTTTTCCCAAATTTCTTTCGCTTTTTCTATATCTTTTTGTTGGCTTGATTTGTCGCCGCCAATTAACAAGATAATAATTTTTCCATCTGTCTCTTTGAAATAGATTCTGTAGCCCTTTGCAAAATTTATTCGCAATTCGCTGATTCCATTTCCAACAGGTTTGCAATCTCCAAAATGTTCTTCGTTTTGTAATTTCTGGATTCGGAACAAGATTTTAGCCTTTGCTCGGATATCTTTTAATTTTCGGAACCACTTGTCAAACTCATTCGTTTTCTCAATAAAGTACATTTTGTATTCATTTGGATACAAATATAGGAAAAAGTTAAATCAATCCAAAATTTTTGTTTTAAGCGGAATCTTTCTAAAATGTCGTACAACGTTTCTGGGCTTGGCGTCAGTGGCGGAAATTGAAGCTAAAAGTTTCAATTTAGCGACACGGTAAGCAAAAGCCAATTAATTGAATAAATTTAAGAAAAAAGTCAATATAATTGGCTTTTTGCGGAATAGAAAGCCGAAACTTCAATTTTAACCTTAACCCGCCATTGCGCCAAACCCATGTTAGGCGAGGTTTTTATTATCAACAACTTCATCTAAATATTTGTTTTCAGCTGCAAAAATTATTGGATTTATTACGTTATGATAGTAGATTTCACAGATTATTAAATCACAATCTTCTATTTTGTTTGTTTCACTAAAATCAAAATTCTCGCTTTCTTCTCTTAAGTTTAGCATCGCTAATCTATATTTAAAAACATCCTCATGTCCAGAAACTTTCCAATCTTTAGTTTTCAAATAGTTTTGGATCATTTTTTTTATTTCAACAAGTTTTGGATCTTCTTCATCTCCTTCAGCAATAATTTCTAAACTGAAATTTTGGGGTAGGGGAAATTTATAATCGTAAAAAAATACACCTTTGAAGTTTTTTAAATGTAATTCTCTTAAATCATTATATTTGAAATTTACCGATATATTTTGTAACTCTTCTTCGCCCATATTAACTCTATTTACCCAATTGCTTTTTCGCATGATAGATTTTACAGCTTGTCGTGTTACTTCTTTTTGTAACTCATTATCATCGTTTAAAACTCCAATTACATCACGAATTTCTTGATCAATTTGAGAATATTGATTATTGCAGCCAAAGCACGCAGGAACAACAATTCTATTTAATTTAAATTCATCCGAATAACCATTAAATAAATTTTTAGCTGGAATATGTTCTCTAGTTTTATTTTCAGCAGTTAATTCAATTCCGCAATTGTAACAATTCATATGAGTGGTGTTTTAAAATCTCGCCTAACGGAAAAAGTATTGGCGAAGGACGGGCTACTTTGCAGACAATTCCAAAGGAAAACCGAACCTGAGCAAAATGCTTTTTCAGGTTTCTAAATTACTAAAAAAAGAAATATGAAAAGCATTTTTGCGTATTTTGATAACTGAATTCTCAATGACAATATTCACCCCGTTTTTTGCCAATACAATGTTATGTGCAGTAATATTTATTCTTTTAGATGTGTAAACTTGTAAATTTTATCTAGTATTTCGGTTGCTTTCGTATTACTTATTTCGCCATATTTTTTTTCGGAAGTTTGTGTAAATCCGAACCAATCTGTAAAACGATAAAAACTTCTTATTTCATAGCAACTTGAAAACTGCTTTTCAGGTTTTCTGTCGAATAGATCATTAAATAATGGCAGGAATTTTTCAAAAATTTGAAGATATTTATCTGCGTAAAATTGTGTTGTATTTTCTGTTTTTCCAAATTTTAAAAGACAATAAATTGTAAACAAATTCCCATATTGAGCAATTGGTTCATTTGGATAACCATCATTAATTGCCCAATTAAAATCAAAAGAAAATGTTGTGAGAATTAGTTTAAAAAGTGATTCTCTATTTTCAAGCTGTTTTTCTCCAGTTTTAGTTAGAGATAATTTTCCTTCTCTTTTTTTTGTCAATTTTGCTATTTCACATACATATTTTGCATTTTGTATAGCGATTGAATCTTGTTCCCTTGAAAGTTTTGAAATTCCATTTTCAATCATTTTATCCGTTATAAATCTATATGCATACAGCTCAACCATTACTTTTTTAGGAAGTGCACCAAGTGGAGTCAATTTTATGAATTCTTCTCTTTTCAGAATTTTTAAGAATTCTTCACAGAGTTTGAAAAATGGAATTTTATCTAGAACATTAGAATCAATTTCATTTTGCAATTGAATCGGACATTCTTCGTGAAAGGGAAGATGAATTAATTCGTGAAGTTCGTAAGGAGACAATCCTGAAAATTTTGCATCAGGTTTATTATTGTATTCGTAAATTTTTCGGTCAATTTCATTCATTAACGCAATTTTGTTAAATTATTGCACATAACGGAAAAAGTATTTGCGAAGGGCGGGCTAAATTGGACGAAAAGTTCAATTTCGACCAACCGAAGCGAATGCTTTTTTCGTGGAACTAAACTACAAAAAAATTGTGGAACGAAAAAGCAGGCGCGACTAAATGCAACGAATAGTTCTATTAAATATTCAACCCCGCCTTTTGCAAATACTATGTTATCTGCAGTTCTTTTATTTTTGTTGTTTCAATTTCCAAGATTTATAAATATTAATAATTACAGGGATAAGTATTAATGTCAGGAAAAGTGGCAAAAACCAAATTCCTAAACCTCCATTTTTGTCTTCTAACGAGATTTTGATTGTTTTGTAATCAATGAAAATGAACACGATTAAAATTCCAACTTTTAGAAATCTAATTGTTTTTGTTGTATTTATAATTTGTTGTTCAAGATTTTCTTTATTAGAAAAATTTAGATTTTTAGGATTTCTAATTAATGCTGACAACAAAAAGATTTGAAGTGTTGCAATTGCAGGTAGCATAAAAATTGAATTTTTCGGTCCAAAAGCATCTACTTCTCCTGCACCGTTGTAATGAACGGGAATTTCTTCTGGTAACTTTTGAAATGCAATAATTACCATAATCCAATATAGAATTAATAAAATATAACCTGTAATATCAAGAAATTTATCAAATCTACTAAGTTTTAGTTCGACTTTTTCAATATTTAGCATTTGTAGCGATATTTTTGTTTAGAATTGCAGATAACGGGAAAGGGCTTTGCGAAGTTACGCCAAAAACGAGGCTGCCATAGCTTTG
>NZ_DAMBQF010000050.1:0-5445 GCF_032062245.1 Soonwooa sp. | reverse complement strand
AAGAAAGGCTCAGATTATAAAATCCAAGCCCTAACTTTTTAACTTACACACTTAATGGGATAGTGTCGTTTTAAAATTATTGGAGCGCGCCCCTCACCTCACCTTTCCAAATGGTCAGGTCAGGCTATTCGCTGCAATCTTTTTGTGCAGAACATTTTCCCAAGCTAACAAAAAAGATTTCCGCTGCTATGTTTCGCGCAACTTGTTTGTTGGTTTGCAGTTGGCAGTTGTTGGGTTTTAGTTTTTAGTTTTTGGCTCTTGGTTCTTGATTCTTTATCTGTTGTCTAACAAAACTAACTCATAATTCATAATTCATAATTCATAATTCATAATTCGTAAATAAAAATGCGTGAGCGGTAGAAAAGGCGCGCTTGCAAAGCGCGGTGCACAGCACCGAAACGAAGTGGAGCCCTGCATGACGCGACCTTTTGCCGGTAAGGATTTAACAATTTTTAACCTCGTCTTCTGGCAAAAGGGCACGCCAAAAAGAATATAATTCCGTAAATTTATAGCACTAAAAAAAATATTTACAATGTTAAATTTCGAGTTTAAAAATCCTACAAAAATTATATTTGGAAAAGGGAAAATTGAAAAATTATCCCGCGAGATTCGTAAAGACGCTAACATCCTAATGATTTATGGCGGCGGAAGCATCAAGAAGAATGGTGTTTACGAGCAAGTCATCGCTGCGCTTGATGGCTACAAATTAACCGAATTTGGTGGCGTACCTGCCAATCCAGAATACGAAGTTTTGCTAGAAGCTTTGCGAGTGATCAAAGACAAAAACATCGACTACTTGCTTGCTGTTGGTGGCGGATCGGTTATTGACGGGGTTAAATTTCTTTCAGCGGCAGCCAACTATGATGGCGAACCTTGGGAAATCCTTTCAAACCGTGTTGTAACCACAGAAGGAAAAGGAATGCCTTTTGCAACGGTTTTGACTTTACCAGCAACCGCTTCGGAAATGAACTCTGGCGCTGTAATCTCTCGCCGCGGAACTGGCGAAAAGTTAGCAATGGGAGGACCAGGATTATTTCCTCAGTTTTCGATTTTGGATCCTGAAGTTATTAGATCAATCCCGAAAAACCAAATCGCCAACGGTATTACAGACGCTTACACGCACGTGCTAGAGCAATATATGACTTATCCGACAGGTGCGAGTTTGCAAGATCGTTTTGCGGAAAGCATTTTGTTGAGTTTGCAAGAAGTTGCTCCAAAAGTGATGGCAGAAGCTTTCGACTACGACGCGGCTGCTAACTTTATGTGGAGCTGTACGATGGCGCTTAACGGACTTATCGGGAAAGGTGTTCCGCAAGATTGGGCTGTCCACAGTATGGGACACGAATTGACGGCGCAATACGGCATCGACCACGCAAGAACTTTAGCAATTGTAGCACCACAACATTATCACTATTATTTTGATAAGAAGAAAGATAAATTAGCACAATATGCAGAACGTGTTTGGAACATTACCGAAGGTTCGGTAGACGAAAAAGCTAAAAAAGGAATCGAAGCGATGGAGCAGTTTTTCCATTCTTTAGATATCAAAACAAAGCTTTCGGAATATACCGATTCTTATAACGGAACGGCTGAAAAAGTACAAGCGGCTTTTGAATCGAGAGGTTGGCTTCTTGGCGAAAACCAAATGGTAACACCTGAAGACGCTAAGAAAATTGTTGAAATGACGTACTAATTTTTAGTTTAGAATAACATAAACGCCCGAAAATTCGGGCGTTTTATTTTATTTTTTCTTGCGAGATTTTTGCTTTTGTTGACCGCGATTGGCTGGTTTAGTTTTTGGCGGTTTACGCTTAGTTGGTCCACCCCAATTGACTTTTTTGTTTTTGTCTTTTTTCTCATGGAAAGCACCACCGCCTTCGTTAAGTTTCACCACCACAGGGTTTTTCATAACGATAACTTCTTTCTCTGCTTCAATTTTCACATCAGAAACTTTGACATCACTTGAGAAAGCTTCTTTGCGGATTTCTTTATCCATCAAAACTTCGATATCTAAAATTGCAGCTTCTTCCTTCGGTGTATAAAAACTGATTGCAATACCATTTTTATCAGCTCGACCAGTACGACCAATTCTGTGGATATATTGCTCTGGAATTTCTGGAATTTCGAAATTGAAAACATGCGACACATCTGGAATATCGAGACCTCTAGCCATAATATCCGTTGTGATAATCCCACGAAGTTCATTATTGCTAAATTCTTCCATCACACGCAAACGGAAATTCTGAGATTTGTTAGAGTGGATTACACCAAATTGCTCAGGAAATTCTTCATCAATTTTATTAAAGATTAAATCCGCATGTTTTTTATTATTGGCAAAAATTAAAATCTTTTCAAAATCATTTTCAGTTTTTAAAAGATGAATTAAAAGATTTAATTTCGTATTAAAATTAACCACAGGAATCACCGACTGATCAATCTTTTCCAAAGGTGTCCCCGATCTTGCCAACGAAATTTCTAATGGATTTTTGAAATATTCATTCAACATCGCATCAACCTGATCGGTCATCGTTGCAGAAAACAAAATGTTTTGGCGTTTCTCACTCATCATCGTGAAAATATTCGTCAACTGTGCTTTGAAGCCCAAGCTTAACATTTCATCAAACTCATCAACAACAAGTTTCTTTAGATCTTTGAATTGGATAACATTATCAATACCCAAATCCATAACACGACCTGGTGTACCAACCAAAATATCTACGCCATTTTCATAAATATTTTTTCTTTGCGTATTGATATTCACACCACCATAAACGCCCATCACACGTACGTTTATAAACTCTGTCAATTGCATAAGAACTTCTGTAACCTGTACAACCAATTCTCTCGTAGGCACCAAGATTAAAATTTTTGGTTGTTGAGTTTTAGAATATTTATACTCTTTAAGAATCGGTAAAAGATAGGCTAAAGTCTTACCAGTACCCGTTTGGGCGATTCCCATAATATCGCGACCGGACATTATCGGAGAAAAACTTTTATATTGAATAGGCGTTGGCTCAGAGATGTTAAGTTTCTCCAAAGCTTCATTGAGTGCCTTAGGCAACTCAAATTCTGCAAAACTTGGTTTCATGCTGCGAAGATACGGATTTTGAAAAAACTCAAACTTGCAATTTAAAAATTCGCAAATAATTATTTATTTTTTATGAAATTTAAATTTTAGGAACACATTTTGAATAAGTATGAAAAAAAATACGTTATGATAAACAAAAATACAATTAAGAATTTAGGCTTTTCTGCATTTGCAATAGCAATGTTAAGTCTGTCAGCATGTTCGACAACTCCTAAATCTAGCTTACCAGATGGTCATACAGCAAAAACGTCGCTAGATTATCCTGGCTTATATCTTGGCGTTTTGCCATGTGCGGATTGTAGTGGTATAAAGACAAGAATCTACCTAAACAAAGACAACACCTATATTTTACAACAAGATTATCTTGGTAAAAACGGAACAAACATTCTAGAAAATGGTACATATTCTTTTGACGAATCAGGGAATGTTGTTAATCTAAAACCAAAAACCAAAAATGGTCAAAGTTTAAAATTATTTGTCGGAGAAGATAGTGTAAGTATGCTAAATCAAGACGGAACAAAAATTACCAGTTCTCTAAAAGATCACTATGTTTTAACAAAAGATTACAATCAACTTTTGAATAAAAAATGGTATCTGAAAGAAATGTACGGTAAAGCATTTGATGCACAAAAAACAAGTAAAAAAGAAGGCTATCTTAGTCTTGATGAAAAGACATCTAGATTTAGTAGTAATGCTGGTTGTAACCAAATGAATGGTGCATTTACAGTAGAACCGGGCAACAAAATTAACTTCAACCAAGGCATGGCAACAATGATGTCTTGCCAAGATATGGAAGCCGAAATTACTTTTGGAAAAGTGTTGAAAGAAACCAAATATTTTGATGTACAATTAGATAAATTGTTATTATTGAATAGCAAACACGAAACAATTGCTACTTTCAAAGTGCCAGTGAGTAAATTGTAATCTCACGGTATATATAACAACTCAAATCCCACAAAACTTAAGTTTTGTGGGATTTTTATTTTTCTTTCGGAAGTCTTAGAGTAATTCTAAAAGTTGTGCCTTTTCCAATTTCGGTTTGGCTCACTTTTATTTCGCCATTGTGATATTCTTTCACCACACGGTTTGCAAGCGAAAGTCCTAGTCCCCAACCGCGTTTTTTTGTAGAATATCCAGGTTTGAAAACACTTCGCGCTTGGGCTTTGGTCATTCCAGAACCGTTATCTTTAACATCGATATAGACGGTACGATTCTTTTTATACAGTAAAATTTCGAGTTTGCCCTCGCCTTTCATCGCGTCCACCGCATTTTTAACCAAATTTTCGATAACCCAACTCATCAAAATTCGACTGTGCGGAATCATTATTTCCTCGTAAGTTTTTTGCAAACTAAACTCAACACGTGTCGAAATACGTTTCTTTAAATAATCAAAATTTTGCTGAACGGTTTCCGTCAAATCCAATTCATTAAGATCTGGTATCGAACCAATTTTTGAAAACCTTTCCGAAATCGTTTTTAATCGATTAACATCCTGTTCCAGCTCTTTAACGCCCATTCCGTTTTCATCTTCCATTTTCATAATTTCGACCCAACCAATCATAGACGATAGCGGCGTTCCAATTTGATGGGCCGTTTCTTTCGCCAATCCAGCCCATACAAAACCTTCATCGGTTTTCTTCAAAGTTCTCAAAAACCAAAACGAAAACGCAATATAACCACCAATAAATAATGCCAGAACATACGGATAAAACCTCAGATTATTCAACAGTTCGGAGTTGTCGTAATAAATAAATTGGTTGTTAAATTCGGGTAACTGAATCTCAAACGGTGGATATCGACTTTCCATTTGGCGCATCACAGCCTTTAATCGAGCAGGATCATTTCTAACCTCTTCAGGAATATTTCGGCTTTCGATAAGGTTGCCTTTTTTGTCGGTCAAGATAAACGGAATATCCTCATTTTCGTTAATCACATTCAGTGACAACTCGTTCAGACGATAGTCAAAATTCACGTCTTGCATGTACTTCATCGCCGTCGCAATCGACTTTATCCGTCCAGTTTCTTTTTCTCGCAGATAATTAATCATCACCGACGACGACAAAATGATCCCGATCACAACTGCCGTCAAAATGGTATAAATAATCCATTTATTAATCTTCGAAAAAAAATAAAGCCTTTTCATAAAACGTTGACTAATTTAGAAAAAATTCGGGAGCTACCAACAACACTGAGTTTTATTAAACGTGATTTATCCATTTAAAATTGTTTTTAGGAGCTTTATCCCGCTATGCGCTGTATCTTTTGTAGATGCCACCACACCAAACGCAAAACGGCATCCACAAAAGGATGCCGCTTCTATGGTAAGTTTGCATTAGGATAATTAAGGAAGTAAATTA
>NZ_DAMBQF010000049.1:0-5913 GCF_032062245.1 Soonwooa sp. | reverse complement strand
CAAAGCTATGGCAGCCTCGTTTTTGGCGTAACTTCGCAAAGCCCTTTCCCGTTATACGACATTTTATGAAAACCCTCACAAATGACAAAAAAATATAAAATAAAAGAAATTCAAAAAAGACTTCCTGAAGATATTAAATTTTTTGATGAAACCAAATTTGAATTGACTGAAGATGAATTTGTGGGAATTTTATCTTGGATAAAATATTTTAACGCACATTTCAAAAAGTATGGAAAGAATGAGCATCCAAAAGTCATTTTTCCAATAATTTCAAAGAGATTGCGCATAGATTTCGGATTATATCGCTTTCCTAGCGATGTTGAATCTCAAAAAGGTGATTTTGTTATTTATTTATCAGAAAATTCACCAAAACAAACTGTAAAAAAAATTATTAATACTTGGCAATTATGAAATTTTCTTACTCTAACAAAAGGTTATATATTAATTTAGTTCTAGGAATTTTGTGGACAATTATTGGCACAAGTTATTTTTTTGATAAAGAAAATATGAGATGGAATCATTATCTTTTTATTGTTCTCGGTATGCTTTATTTGACAATGTTCGGTTATGAATATTCTAAAAAATATTTTGAAATTAGTAATGATAAAATAAAACTATTTACAATTCCAAATAAAGAAATTAATTTAAGTGAAATAAAAGAAGTAAAATATTATGCTGACGATTACACTTTTAAAACACCAAAAAAATCCTTAAAAATTGTAAAATCGCAGATTAACAAAAAACAACTTCCTGAATTTGAGAATTTCTTTAATGACTTACAAAATAAATTAAAGAAAAACGTCGTATAACATAGTATTTGCAAAAGGCGGGGTTGAATTTATAATAGAACTACCAGTTGCTTTTAGTCGCAACTTGCTTTTCATATTGTATTTTTTTGTAATTTAACAATCTGAAAAAGCAATTTGCTTCGTTCGGTCGAAATTGAACTTTTCGTTCTATTTAGCCCGCCCTTCGCAAATACTTTTTCCGTTAGCTGTAATTGCAAACAAAAATGATTTCCAAATAAATTCTAAAAACATCAATAAAAATTTCTTATTTTAGCAAATCTAAAATAGATGTGTTAATGAAACAATTTATAAAATATGTAAAACTATCAGGATATAAATCAATTGAAGAATTATCAATTGATTTTGAACCTAATTTAAATATTTTAATTGGTAAAAATGCTGTTGGAAAAACAAATTTTATTACTTTTTTAAATAACACTTTAAACTTTGACTTTTCGAATTCAAATAATTTTGAAGCCACTTTTGAAATTAAGGGAGATGAGTTCAATCACAAATTCTCATTTGAAAAAAAAACCAATATACAAACAAAAATTCAGAAAGAAGATAATAAAACCTTTGATATATTTAAACCTAAAAAAATTAATCCGAATTTTATAGGAAAATTATTAGTACAAAACAAGAAAACTAAAGTTATTGGCGAATTTACAGTCGAAGACGAAAGTCAATGTTCTCAAATATTTACAAAAAATTTAAGTGAGGATAACATTAGTTTAAGATCAATCTTCATTAAACACGGGCTTCCAAAAAATTATTCAATCATAGAGTCACCTCTTAACATAGAATTATGGAATGAATATGTATCCGACAATTTTTTAAATCTTTATAACGCTGATAATCAAAGTCTTTTCTTTAAGAAAATGCTTTTTGCAACAATTAATATGGATTTATTAAATGGAAATTATTTTAACAATAGACTTAAAAAGGAAGATTCCATCAAAAAATTCATCAATAAAAAGAGAGAAGAATATAAAAAAAGTGTCTTTGGAGAAACAAAATTTTTGAACGAATTAAGATATCTCCTGAGAGAATACTCGCCAATTTTTGACCTACGTATAAATGATAGTTTTAATATAGATATCGACTTCGAAAGTCACAAAATTGTTTTAAGAAATTTTTTTTTAGAGTTTTTTGTTGACAATAAATGGTTTACTTTTGATGAACTTTCTGACGGCACTAAAAGACTATTTTATATTATTTCAGAAATATTCATCTCTGAAATAAATGTATATTATTCAGAAGTAAACCTCCTCAATATTATTTTCATTGAAGAGCCTGAATTAGGTATTCATCCACATCAACTCTATCAATTAATGAGGTTCTTAAAAGAGAAAAGTAGAAATAATCAAATTATCATCACAACTCATTCTCCACTATCATTAGATATATTAGAAAAAAATGAGTTAGATTCAATAATTATAGCGTCAAAGTCAAATGGACAAACTAAATTAAAAAAGCTTAGCAAAGCAAAACTTGAAAAAGCTAAATTATATATGGATGATTTGAATTTAAGTGATTTTTGGTTGAATTCAAATTTGGAGGATTAATATGAAAGTTGGATTAGTTGGCGAAGCTCCAGCAGACACTCAGTCAATAAAAAACTTATTAAAAAAACGATATAGTAGTATTGACTTTATTGAATTGCTAAGAAATAAAATTACGGGCTCATCTTTAGAAAATCAAAAAACAAAGACAGAGCTTCGTATAGAATGCATTACAGAAAGACCTGATATAGTGATTTTCATTAGAGATCTTGATGGTTTATTAACAAAAGACTTTAGATTAAAACGTTTACAAAGGCAAAATTATTATAAATCTTTTAAAGGTTGCACTCAAGTTAAAAAAACTGTTTTTCTTCTCAATATTTGGGAAATTGAAGCATTAATTTTGGCAGATATTGAAGCATTTAATAAATTTTACAATTGTTCTATTGAATATAATGAAAACCCTATGTTGGTAAAAGAACCTAAAGAACTTCTTTATAGTTTTCATAAAAAGTATTCAGAATCCCATAATGGTGAAATATTTGAAATATCAGATTTTGATAAAGTTTACGAAAACTGTGATTATTTTAAATCTTTCATCAACAAGTTTGAACGTTTACTAATGCCTTAAAGCAACTACAGCTAACATGGGTTTTGCAAGATGCGGGATTGAAGGAAATCTCAGAAAACTTTTAAGCAGTACCCGCAAAAAACCATTTCATTTTTTTTTGTAAATTTGAAAAAATGAAAATGGTTTTTGCTAGCATTCGGTCACCTCTTGAAATTTCGGTTACAGTAGCCCGCACCTCGCAAAGCCCTTTCCCGTTATACGACACCCTATTCGAAATTCTGCTTTAAAACAAAAAGAAAATTACAAGATGCGATAATTTATCATATAATTTCTATCTTTGAATTAAAATAAAATTGTAATTTTTAAAATGTTTGATGAAGATAGAAATAGAGAAAATTTAGTAGTAAAAGAACCTCAATTAGAGATTTTATACTATTCCAAACCAAAAACCGAAAAGAAAAAAGACACCTTAAATGTGCTTTCTCTTTTTTCAGGTTGCGGTGGAATGGATTTAGGTTTTGAGGGTGGTTTTTCTGTTTTAAAATCTTCGGTGAACGAAGTTCTAAATCCTAATTACATTGAAAAAAATCTTAAAAATGGTTTTGTCCAATTAAGAAAAACAAAATTCAAAACTGTTTTTGCAAATGATATTTTGCCAGATGCAAGAAATGCTTGGGTAAATTATTTTTCTAATCGTGGTCATAATGCTGAAAATTTTTATCAAGACAGCATTGTAGATTTAGTAAAAATGTATAAAAACGGCAATAATGTTTTTCCTGAAGATGTTGATGTTGTGACAGGTGGGTTTCCATGTCAAGATTTCAGTCTTGCCGGAAAAAGAAATGGTTTTAATTCGCATAAAAATCACAAAGGGGAACTCATTAACGATAAAACTGCTTCGGTAGAAACTCGCGGTCAACTTTATATGTGGATGAAAGAAGTTATTGAGATTACACAGCCAAAAATTTTTATTGCAGAAAATGTAAAGGGTTTAGTAAATCTTGGCGATGTAAAATCTATTATTCAAAGTGATTTTTCTTCTGCAAATGGTAATGGATATATTGTGCTTGATCCACAAGTTTTGCATTCGGCTGATTACGGAGTTCCGCAATCAAGAGAAAGAGTAATATTTATAGGAATAAAAAAATCCGCATTGACAAAAACTGCTTTAGCTGAATTGCAAAAAGATATAATTTCTGAAAATTATAATCCGTATCCAAAACCAACCCACGCATACAGCAATGCAGGAGAAAATTTAAAACCTTTCGTCCAATTAAAAGAAATTTTCAAAGGTTTGGAAGAACCTGAAAATTCGGACGACCTTTCTCAAAAATCATATTCAAGAGCAAAGTTTATGGGGAAACATTGCCAAGGTCAGACAGAAATAAAACTTTCAAATATCTCTCCGACAATTCGTGCAGAACACCACGGAAATATCGAATTTAGAAGACTTTCAAAGGAAAATGGAGGTTTACACGAATCAGAACTGAGAAAAGGTTTGGCAGAAAGAAGATTAACCGTAAGAGAATGTGCGTTAATACAAACCTTTCCGCCTGACTATGAATTTGTGATTGAAAACAAAAATGGAAGAAAAGGTTCATTTTTAGTAAGTCCTTCACAAGCATATAAAATAATTGGTAATGCAGTTCCACCACTTTTAGCATATAATTTGGCAGCGAGAATAGAGAAAATTTGGGATTTATATTTTGGAAAACAATATGATAGTATCAGTTAATTCAGACCCAAACAGAAGTGAGTTTGATTTATTATTAGGCTCAACAATAACAGAGTTAAATTTACATGCAAAAAAATCTTCAAAAAAAGTAGCTACACTTTTAGGAAGAAATTTAGAGCCATTTGTAAAAGATGTAATGACGGAAATTGCTGTTGGAACTCCTTTTGAAAACTCTATTGAATTAATTGGGGGACAAAAATTTCCCGATATTGTTGCAAAAAAATATTATGGAATTGAGGTCAAGACTACAACTCAAAATCATTGGAAATCAACAGGAAATAGCGTTTTGGAAAGCACAAGAGTTAATGATGTGGGAAGAATTTTTATGCTTTTTGCAAAATTAGCAGAACCAATTGAATTTCGTTGTCGTCCTTACGAAGAAGTTCTTTCGGAAGTTGTTGTAACACATTCGCCAAGATATCTTATTGATATGAATTTGGAACAAGGCAAAACTATTTTTGACAAGATAAAAATGCCTTATGACATTTTGAGAAAAAAGGAAAATCCAATAAAGCCAATTGTAAGTTACTACAAAAGCAAACTAAAAGCAGGAGAAGAGCTTTGGTGGATGGATAGCGAAAGCAATAATACTGCAAGTAATATTGTTATTCGGATTTGGAATAATTTACCACAGAGTGAAAAACAAGATATTAAAAATCGTTCAATGATTTATTTTCCTGAACTTTTCGGAAATCGTAGCGACAAGTTTAACCGAGTTGCAATTTGGCTCGCAACAAGACAATCAATAGTTTGTCCAAATATCCGTGATTTATTTACAGCAGGAGGAAAAGTAGATATTTTTATTGGGTCAAAAACTTACACTAAAGTTCCGAGAATTTTCCTAAATCTTTTCCAAAACCTTTCAAAAATTATAGAAAATATCGTAGATATTTCTGCTTTGGAGTTATCAGAATATTGGGAAATGAAAACAACTGAAAAAAGAAAAATTTCAGATTGGGTTGATTTAGTTTCAGAAAATGCAAAATCAATAAGAGATGCTCAACACTTGAATATCAAAGAAATGCTAACTGAACAAATATACCGCTAAAAAAGGGCGTCGTATAACATTGTATTGGCAAAATGCGGGGTTTAGGGAAAAATTGAACTTTTTGCAATATTTAGCCGCCAATATTTTTCAATTCCACATTTTTTTCTAACTTAGTTCCATTGATAAAATATTGGCTACGATTGGTCTGAAATTGAAGTTTCTTTCAAATTAAGCCCGCACTTCGCCAATACTTTTTCCGTTGTGCGATATGTTATCGCCGTTTCAGAAATTTAGTGCAACAAATGTTAAAATAATTAACACAATTTTAT
>NZ_DAMBQF010000048.1:0-6044 GCF_032062245.1 Soonwooa sp. | reverse complement strand
ACTTTAAACGCTTTATGCTTCGAGGAAAAACCAAGGTCGAGGTAGAAATCGGCATCCTAGCCATTGCCCATAATCTCTCTGAACCATTATGAAAAAGATAAAACCCAATGGATTCTGCTCGAACCTGCAGGTTATGTCCCGTATTTTTCAGGTTTAAAAACAATTGATGAAGTTGGCTTGGTAGATAAAGAAGTACAATCCGAAATCAAAAAAGATAAGCCCAATTACTGGATCAACACCGTGAAAAACCGTCAGCCAAAATACCTGCTCTCTTACAAGGATTTATTTGAAGGCGAAAATGCAGATTATTATCGCCAACATTACAAGCTTTTGAAAGAATACAGGATTAATGATTTTCTTGAAAATGAAAATAAAATTCTTGAAAAAATCTATAAACTGAAGCCTTCAGGAACGGATTATAACCTTTACGAAAAGATAAAATAATGAGATACTGTGCATTTCTACGCGGCGTAAACGTAAAAGGAACAACCATGAAAATGGCTGATGTTTGCCAAGTGTTTGAAACTGAAGGAATGCAAAACGTATCATCTGTCCTTGCGACCGGCAATATTATTTTCAATTCAGATAAGAATAGCAAACATTTAAAACAATTGCTCGAACAAGCCATGTCTGCAAAGTTTGATTATGAAGCTTTTCTTTTCATTAAAACAGAAAATGAAGTTTCGGAAATGTTGAAAAATAATCCATTTACTAAATCAGAAGATGCCCATATTTATGGTTTTGTAACCACTGAAAATACTGAAAAATTGCTTTTAGAAGAGTTTAAAAAAGGTCACAAATCAGAAAATGAAAAGGCTGAAATCGTTGGCAATACCTTTTATTGGCAAATTAAGAAAGGCAACACGCTGGATTCTGATTTCGGTAAAATTTTGGGCAAAAAAACATTTAAAGATAAAATCACCTCAAGAAATATCAATACCTTTGAGAAAATAGTAAAGAAGTTCGCAGTCTGAACTTAAAAACCGAAACCTTAGACTTGAAACTCACAAAAATGATACAACATTTAGAAAACATACACCATAAAAACTCCCAAAACTTTTTCCTTATCGCCGGTCCTTGCGCGATTGAAAGCGAAGCCATGGCATTTGAGATTGCTGAGAAAATCGTAAAACTTTCAGATAAATATCAGATTCCATACATTTTTATAGGAAGTTTTAAAAAAGCCAACCGCAGTCGAGTAGATTCATTCACAGGCATTGGGGATGAAAAAGCCCTTGAAATTCTAAAAAAAGTCGGTGAACATTTCAATATTCCAACAACCACTGATATTCACGAGAATGATCATGCAGCTTTGGCTGCACAATATGTTGATGTGTTGCAGATTCCTGCATTTCTGGTGCGCCAAACCGATTTATTGGTGGCTGCAGCCAAAACGGGGAAGTGTGTAACATTGAAAAAGGGCCAGTTTCTGTCACCGGAATCCATGAAATTTGCCGTGGAAAAAGTAAGGGATTCTGGCAACGAGAAAACGGCCATCATTGAGCGCGGAAACTCGTTTGGTTATACCGATTTGGTGGTGGATTACAGAGGAATCCCTACGATGCAGAATTATGCACCGGTGATTCTGGACGTCACGCATTCGCTTCAGCAGCCCAATCAGAATTCAGGTGTTACAGGCGGCCGTCCGGAGCTGATTGAAACCGTTGCAAAAGCAGGGATTGCCGTTGGGGCGGACGGAATTTTCATTGAAACCCATCCGGATCCTTCATGCGCAAAATCAGACGGTGCCAATATGCTGAAACTTGATCTGCTGGAAGGCTTGCTTGGCAAACTTACCCGCCTTCGTGAAGCAATTTTATAACAAAAAAAGTCATTTCAAAACGAAATGACTTCTATGTAATTTTTTACTGTAAAGTTTTCTTTATGGCCTATCCGTAGCCACATACTTTTTGTTAATAAAAATAATATCTATTTTAGTAGGCTGCTCTTTTATACTATTAAAATCTCCAATAATCCTCCATGTTCCACTATTTTTTCCGAGTGCCCACCCAAAAGTCTGAACGGTTGTTGCAGTCCCTTCAGAACCAAATACGCTGGTTAAAAATGTATTAATAAATGGGTTGTTAGCAGCAGTACTACCACTCGTAGTATATCTATCAGACAATTTGTAGCTTACATTAGATAAGATAGCTTCCCATTTTGTGGTGGACATCCCGGTATCAAAACCGGCGCCGGAATTCTGTCCTGATGGCCAGTCACTTACGGTATATTGGCGTGTTACAAATATGGCGGTGGAATTATCCAGTGCATTAAACCCTGTATAATTTTTATTGGGAACCAAATCTTTATTTACCGCTTTTCCTAAGTTGCCGTTAGCATCGGTCATCATAACGTTTGTTGCTATAAATGTGGTAGATTTGGTAGTACTGCCATTATATAGTGCATTCGTAGTTCCGTCTATTGGCATTTCTCTTATTGTCACGGTTCCGTTTACATCTAAAACCTCGGTAGGTGCAGTATGATTAATACCAACTTTATTAAGCTGGGCTTGTAAACTAAAGCTTAGCAATACAGAACCCAATATTATTACTTTTTTCATTGTCTCAATATTAAGGTCTATCAGTTGCTACGTAATTTTTATTTATGAAAAGAATATCTACAGGAGTAGCCTGCTCCTGTATGCTTGCAAAATCTCCTATTACCCTCCATGTACTTCCTGATTTTCCTAATGTCCAGCCAAAAGTTGCTATAGTTTTAACAGATGCACTAATCTCGGAACCGAATACTTGAGACAAGAAAGTGTTTATATTTGTATTGGCAGCACTGTTGTCGTTGCTCGTCGTATATCTGTTGGAAAGTTTATAGCTTACATTAGACATTACGGCTTCCCATTTTGCAGTGGACATTCCTGTATCAAAACCTGCTCCTGAATTTGCTCCTGATGGCCAGTCTGTAACAGAGTATCGCCTGATAACAAACATAGCTGTAGAAGCATCTGTAGCTGTAAAGCCAGTTGTAGCATTATTAGGAACAAGATCTTTATTGGCGGCTTTGCCTAAATTGCCGTTCGCATCTATAAGAACCGGGGCTGTTGCTGTAAATGTAGTGGCTTTCGTTGCAGCACCATTGTATAAAGCATTGGCAGCACCATCTATAGGTAAATCTCTTACTCTTGCAGTTCCGTTAACATCTAAAATTTCCTGGGGTGTAGTGGTATTAATACCTACTTTTCCTGTTTGTGCACTTAAACTGAAGCCCAATATAAAAGCTCCGAAAATAATCGATTTTTTTGTCTTCATTTGTTTTTAATAAAAATTCGCCACAAATTTAAGTAATTTTTTAATTTTATGGAAGTTAAAATCTTAAATTTGAAAAAAATTGCGCCTTGAAAAAAATAATTATACTTTCTTCCGCATTAGCGCCATTGTTATTCTTTTCCCAAGAAAAAGAGAGAACAAAAGATATAGAAGAAGTGGTGTTTCAAAAGAAAGCCAAGAGAAAAGTTACAGACCTTTCCACAACGGTGATTTCCGCGAAAGAAGCACAACAGGTTTCTTCGCTTTCCGGTGGTGTTGAAGGATTGCTGAAGACTTTGCCATCAGTGAATTCAAATACCGAGCTTTCTTCACAATAATGGTTCGGGGTGGTAATTATGATGAGAATCTGATTTATATTAATGATATCGAAATTTACAGACCGTTCTTAATCAGGAATTCTCTTCAGGAAGGAATGAGTATTATCAATCCCGACATGGTGCAGGCGATTAATTTTTCTGCTGGAGGTTTTGAAGCAAAATATGGTGATAAAATGTCTTCAGCTCTTAATATTTATTACCGCCAACCGACAAAATTTGAGCTTTCAGGAGAAGCAAGTTTAATAGGAGGCAGGCTTTCAACCGGGTTTGCAAGCAAAAACAAGAAGCTTTCTGCCTTATTTTCCGGAAGATACAGAAATACCAATCTTGTTCTGAATACTTTGAATGAAGATACCGATTTCAATCCTCAGTACATGGATTTTCAGTCGTACATCAATTACAGCATCAATCCGAAATGGAATGTATCGTTTATTGGATATTTTTCGAAAAATGATTACGAAATGGTTCCGAATAAAAAAGAGGTCGATTTTGGTTCTTTGCAGCAACCTTTGAAACTGACTGTTTACTACAACGGTCGGGAAGATGACCGCTACCGAAATATGATGGGAACGGCATCTGTGAACTTTAAACCAAGCAAAAAGTGGGGATTTACCCTAGATAATTTTGCTTACCAAAACCGTGAACGGGAATATTATACCATTGCTTCAGGTTATATGTTGCAAACATTCGATCCGGTAACCGGCGATCCTGTAACGTCTTATGATGCGGGCGGACAAATCGATCATGCCCGAAATGATTTGTTTGTACGAACTTTGGGAAGTCAGTTTAAAGCAAGATTTTCTCCAGATGTAAATACGGATTATGAAATTGGGGCAAAATTTGAAAAAGAGCGCATTCAGGATTTAACAAACGAATGGCAATTGGTAGATTCCATCGGTTATTCGCAACCTCGCGATTGGAGCAATCCAGGAACTTTGGATGCTTCAACTCTTGAACTGAAATATAATATTAGAGGCAATAACGATATTTCTCCGCAACGGATTTCAGCTTATGCGCAATATTCTAAAAAATTCTATTGGGGAACGAACAGGATGTTTGTAAATGCCGGAGTTCGTGCACAAAACTGGTCTTTAACAAGGAAACTTTAATCAGTCCAAGATTTCAAGTTGCAGTAAAACCGGATTGGAATGCGGATATGCTTTTCAAGCTTTCCGGCGGCGTTTATTATCAGGCACCATTTTATAAAGAAATTAAAGATTTAAGCGGGGATTTTAATTCTGAAATTAAAGCGCAACGTTCCTATCAGCTGATTTTGGCCAACGATTACGAATTCCAAATGTACGATCGTCCTTTTAAATTAACTACGGAAGCCTATTACAAGAAAATGGACCGCTTAATTCCGTATTATATCGATAATGTAAGAACCAGATATTTGGGAAAAAATAATGCCACAGGTTATGCTTATGGTATTGATACCAGGCTTTTTGGTGAATTTGTACCGGGAGTAGATTCTTGGATTTCTGCAAGTTATGCCCGTGTTTTTGAAAATATTGAAGATCAGGGAAATATTCTGAGGCCGACCGATCAAAGGTTTAGATTCTCCATGTTTTATCAAAATTATATGCCGAAATTTCCGAGTATGAGGGTAAATCTTACTTTGGTTTATGCCAACGGTCTGCCAACCGGAACACCGATTACGATTGATTCTGCAACAAATCTTCCCGATTTTACAGCAGCGTATTCTTACCAAAAAACGTTGCCATCGTACAAAAGGGTAGACATTGGTCTTTCAAAAGTTTTTATTGATCAGAAAGACAACAAAGCTTCAGGTAATTTCTGGAAAAATTTTCGTGAACTGACTTTGGGTGTGCAGATTTTTAATGCTTTCAATATTCAGAATACGGTTGCCAACCAATGGGTGACCGACGTGAATTCTAATTATATTTATCCGGTTCCGGTACGATTGACCGGGCGTTTCTTTAATGTGAAACTTGAATTTAAATTATAAAATATGAGAAAATTGTTTATGCTATTATCTGTTTTACCGGTATTGGCTTTTTCACAAAAATTTGATGGTCAAAAAGAATATGACCGCAAAATGTTGGGCTGCTGGAAAGGTTCTGAAGAAGGACAACAATTACAGGATGTCAACAAATATTGGGTAAACTGCAGATTTGAGAACGGGAAATCTATTTTGTTATTTGTGGCTGTAAATCCTAAAAATGGTGCTGTAATGCAAAGTACTGAAAATGGAACTTGGTGGACGAGTAAAGGTAAGTATTACGAATTTCATAAAAACTCGGGCCTTACTGATATTTACAAATATAATATAAGTGAGGATGGCGAGTTTGCAAATTTTGAATCTGAATTTTTAATTGGAAAACCAGATGACTCATACAAATTTACAGACGAAAAAAGTGAAGATTTATAAAAAAGAGGCTGTCTCAAAAGAGAGATAGCCTTTTTTATGCAAAAAAAGGAAAGCCGA
>NZ_DAMBQF010000047.1:0-7092 GCF_032062245.1 Soonwooa sp. | reverse complement strand
TTGGAGAAATTTTATTTTGGTGTCGAATTTTTACAGCATATCGCCTAACGGAAAAGGGCTTTGCGAGGTGCGGGCTACTGCAACCGGAAGTGGAGAGGATAACCGAACGCTAGCAAAAACTTTTTCCATTTTTTAAAATTACGAAAAAACTAAAAAATGGAAAAGTTTTTGCGGGTATTTTCTACAAATTTTCTGAGATTTCCTTCAACCCCGCATCTTGCAAAACCCATGTTAGCCGTAGTTATATTAATAATTAGGATTTTTAAATTCACTTTACTTATTTTATTGTAAATTTACTCATTAAAATAAGCCCTAATTTTAATATGAAAGAAAATTCAAATCTAAATATAGTAATTGAAAATTTTCGAGCTATTAATAAAGCTGACATCAATATTAATGGTATTACCGTGCTAGCTGGAGAAAATGGTTGTGGAAAAAGCACTATTTCAAGATTAGTTTATTATTTGTATAAAACAATTGCTAATTACGATAACATTATTAGCGAAAACTTGAATGATGAATTAAGAAATATATATACCTTTTTGCGGATTACAATTGATGACATTTTTAATAAGAAAAGTGACAAATTAGTTAGATTAGAATATCAAAATGAATTGAATAATATATCAAGGGATTTTGATACTCAAATATTAAATATTTCGCTTTTTGATCGTTTAATTAACTTTATTACTAAACTTCAAATTTCTATAAGATTAGAGGAAGGAATTAATATTTCAGTTGTTAATCGCTTAAACTTTATAGTTAAAGACTTAACAAAAGTTAATACAGACGGTGAAAAAAATCTATTTGCTTTATTAGAGTTAATAAAAGATAAAGTTGATAGTTTGTTCAAAGAAGCTTCTGGTTTTAAGAAATCAAGATCAACAAAAATTTTCAGAGATGAATTAATTGAAGTATTTCATGATGATGAATTACCAAAAAAATTCACAATATCAGAATTTGGTCAGGAAATAGTTAGTCTTAATAAGAATAATCTCTCAATTCCATATTATATTCAAAATGTAATTTATATTGATACTCCTATGATGCTAGGAATCGAAACATTTGATAATAAACATTGGAATAATTTAAATGAAGATATAAGATTAATTCAAAATTCCACTCAAAGAAGAAATAATGTTTTTTCAAATTTAATTGCAGAAGAAATAATTGGTGGAGAAGCAAGTTATGATGATAATTTTCTTTCAAGTATGAATTATTCTTTTAAAAGGAAAGATGGAGAAATTTTTGATTTACTTGATTGTGCAACAGGAGTAAAGTCGTTTAGTATTATTCAATTATTATTAAAAAATAATGCAATTAATGACAAAACATTGGTAATAATTGACGAACCAGAATCTCATCTTCATCCACAATGGATTATTGAATATGCAAGATTGATAGTTCTTCTAAATAAGTATTTAGGTATCAAGTTTTTGATTGCAAGTCATAACCCAGATATGGTAAGCGCACTTAAAATTATTAGTGAAAAAGAAGAAAATAGTAATACTCTTGACTATTATTTGGCCGAAAAAGTAGAAAAATACTCTTATAATTATAGCCATTTAAGCAACGATATAGATCCTATTTTTGGCTCTTTTAATATTGCATTTGATAGAATGAATTTATACGGTGGAAATGATGTATGAAACATTGTAATATTTCAACAATAAACCATGAAAAAGTTAGATTGTTTCCTTCAATAGTTGAAGATATACATGATGTTTTTTTAAGAGATGGTTGCGAACTTAAGAATGCTTCTCCCTTTTATGATAAACAGATAATGGTAATAAATGGAGATGAATTGGAAAATAACTTTTGTTTTCTTGATTCAAGAAATTTATCATCAAAAAAAAAATCTGTTGATATAATTTTCATTGCAAAAGAATTGGATAAGAAGGAAATGTTCTTTACCGAATTGAAATTAAATAGTAAAGAAAATTTTTATAAACTTAATAAATTTAGTTTTAGAGACAAGGCAAACAATTCATTTAGAGCGATGGGGACTTCTGTACCACTTTCTAAAAAATATTTTATTGTATTTAGTTCAAAGGTTATAAATGAAGCAAGAAGATTTTTGTATAGACAAAATCCAAAACTAAATAATGATTTTGTTGCTATAACTACAATGGAATTTTATGCGAAATTTTTTAATAATTACGGCTAACGTTTTGGGTATTGCCGAAGGCGGGGATTTTTAGCACAAAAGTTCAATCGAAGAACGAAAGTTGAACTTTGCACAAATGCCCAATCGAAGCCGTTCAGCCCCGCTTTTGGCAATACCTTGTTGTGCGTTCGTTTTTATTTTCTCAGTCCTATAAGTTTCCAAAAGTTAAATTTAGGTTTTTCATTTTGTTTGTTTTGTTCTTGGTAAATTTTTTCCAAGTCTAAATATGATTTGATTTCTACTTTTTGTCTGTCAGCAACTACAATTCCATAATGATTGCCAACATTTGAACCTATTCTTTCAAACTTACCAAGTGAAAGCATTCTCTCATTTATCCTTACTCCGTCTGCATAGTCTTCAAAAATGTCAGTTGGTAAAGGTTTATATTTCGGTGTTGATTTAATGAATTTTGAGAAGAAGTAAGGGTCTAAGTCCCCAAACTCTTGTCCGAATACAAGTGGAACTTCTATTTCCTGTTTGGTTTTAATGTTTACAAAGCCACAATGAAAACCGTGAACATAATAATTCCAACCTTCAACTTTTCCATTAGACCTACCGTCTCTTTTAAGTTCGTTAAAAGTCTGCATTGGGAAGTCTTTATTAAATTTCAAGTCAAGTTTGCTAACCAACTTATATAGCAATTCTTCTCCCAATTGTCTGTAATCCTTTGCACATTGCTCAAAAAAGTCTTGATTGTCTTCAATTTCTTTGTCCGTTATAAGTTTAGCAATGTTTATTTCTGGTTCAATTGTGTGTATTCCAACTTGAAAGCCCACAAGTTCAGTTTTTAGGTTTTGTCCAATTGCTTCTCTTTGACTTTGAACTTCTTTTTCAAATACAAATTTAATTGTCCGTTCACGTGGAATTGAACGAATTGTGTCAAGTGTCGGAATTTGTCCAACTGAATTAATTGTTATTATGTCTGTCGTTCTGTTCAATGGTGTCGGTTCTTAAAATGACGCACAACGGTTTCGGGCTTTGCGTTCGGGCGGGATTCGGAGCACAAAACTGTCAACCAGTATTGTACTTGAATAGAAGCACAAAGCTCCAAGTTTGCACGTCAGCCCGCCTGACGCAAAACCCGTGTTAGCACTCGTTATTTTTTCGTCAGTTTGTTGCATACCTTGTCGTTATGTCCATAAATACTTCTCTGTCTGCGATTGAAAACAAAAGCATTTCAGTAAAGTATAAATTTTGTTCCTTTTCTATGTCTCCTTTCCATAACTTTTGATTTATCTGTTTTACGAGATTATTTAATTCGAAGTATGCGTCCTTTTTGTTTATATAAAGTTTTTTGTCCGAATTTTTAATAAAAAGTCTATGGTCTAAATGCTTGATGTCAGTTGTCTGATATGCAGAAATGTTTTTAAGTCTAATTAATACGTTTAGGTCAAAAGCAGACATTTTTGAGTTTCTACCTTCTGGAATAGGAAAGTATTGCTGTCCTGCGTTTTCAGATAGAATAATCCAATTAATTGAATAAGCAACACGAGAGTCGTAAATTACGTTTCTGTCGGGAAACAAATATGCTCCAACTTTTGAAGAACTTGCTATTCGGTTAAAATTTGGCTTGTCTTGATTTAAAAAGTCCCTGATTAAAGTTATTGTGTCATTGTCGCTCGCTGTTGTAATGCCACCCCAGTCTTTAATTACCCACAAACAAAGTTTGTTGAATAAGTCTGAATTTGCTTTTAAAGCGCCATTCAGTTTTTGTCCAACGATTTTTTTAAGTTGAAGTTCTTTTTCGTAAGGCGTTAATGAGTTAATTTCTCTTACTTGATTTTCAGTCAGGGTTTCGAGTTCTACAAGTCTGTCAATTTTTGCATTCCAATTGTATAAGGTCGGCAAGTCAGATTTATACCTGTCTAAATGCTTTACGAATTTGTCAATGTCGAACTGTATTGTCATTCGTTGTCGTGTCGCTTTATAATGAGTGCTAACGTTTGGCAAATTGGCGATGGAGCCGACTTTTAGCACAAATGTTGAATAGAATTACTAATCTTCAACATTGCACAAAAGTTCAATAGAAGTACTTCACCGGCTCTATTGCCAATTTGTTTGTTATGTGCCGTTTTATTCCATTTTATACATTTAACAATTGCTGAAACGTAAAGTCGGGTTTAAACATTTCAATTTCGTTTTGAGTTGATTCTTCTTGTGCTTCTTTGCCATAGATAAACATTTGCTGTTCATAATTTTTAACAGCCTCTTCAATGCTATTAAATTTTCCATCGGCTAGATTATCAGACAATATCAAGGCATCCACCAACCCACTATTTACTCCCTGCCCTGCAAAAGGCGGCATCAAATGTGCGGCATCCCCAATCATTGTTATGGGTAATGGGCGCTTGCTTTTCCAAGGCTTTTCTAAAGGAAATATCCGTGTAGCCAATCCTACAAATGACAACGTCGTATGAATCAATTCTTTGTAGCGTTCGTCCCAATCGGAAAATTCTTTCAGAAGAAAATCAACGACACTATTTCTGTTTTGAAAATCTACCTGCGTTTGGTTTTTCCATTCATCAGGTGTTTTAAAACTTATTCCAAAATGCAATGCACCATTATTATTGGGGTTAGCAAATAATAAATTACCTTGGTGAGATGCCATTAGCCGGTTTCCATTGCATAGCTGAAAAAATCCAGGACAGTTTATCTCTGGTTGATGAATATCGGCTTGTATATTGAAAGTACCTGTTTCTTCAACTTCCGTGTCGGTAACAAATTTTCTTACCTTGGACATCCCGCCATTGGCAAGAATAACCAAATCTGCTGTTTCACTCGGTTTATTCTCAAAAGTTAGTGTCCACTTCTTCTTACCAGGTTCAAGCATAACAAGTTTTCTATCCCAAATAACCGTGTCGTTTTCTAAACTATTCAACAAGATAGCCCTTAAGTCATTTCTGTTTATTTCAGGATTGTCAAATCGATTTTCGGGCTTTACATTTTTTGTGGATAAAATATTGCCTTTTTCATCAGCAATATTTACACCCATTGGTAAGGCTAAGTCATAATAAGTTTGTAACAATCCCGCTTTTTTCATTGCTTCCTGACCTGAACCTTTGTGTAGGTCAAGGGTTCCACCAAAAATTCTTGCCTCTCGGTCGTTGTCTCTTTCGTAAACTGAAACGTCTATGCCGTTTTGCTGTAATAATTTTGCCATAGTCAGTCCAACGGGTCCACCACCAATTATTGCAACGTTCTTATCACTAAGTAAATTCATTTGTTTGTCTGTATCTATTCGCATTGTCATTCAAAAATGGCACATAACGGTTCGGGGCTTTGCGAAGTGGCGGAAAATCGAAGCCGAAAGTTTCGATTTAGACGGAACGTAGCAAAAGCCAATTTCTATTTGCTAATTTATGAAAAAAAGCCAATAAAATTGGCTTTTGCGGATTAAAATGTACAAACTTTCAACTTAGCCGTTACTCCGCCATTTTGCAAAACCCATGTTACCTGCTGCCCTTATTGCTGTTGTACTATTTTTATATCGTCTGTTTTAAATTTTTGCTTTAACCACAGGTCTATTTTTTTTATATCAATTTCTTGTTTCGACTTATCTGTTTGATAAAGTAAAACAGTCAATGTTGTCGTGGAGTCAGTATTTGGATTTGTAATATGTCTTCCAATAGACACATCTTTCAATTCAGGAAATAAAATTGCTAATTCTTTTAATGTTTCTGTGTTGTCAATTTTGTATTCGTTTAGTTCTTGATTAAGGTTATTAATTATAATGTCTTTGTCTGTTAAAGTTTTATTCTGTTTTCTTAACTCATTCAAAATTTCCCCTTTAATGTCTTTGGTGTCTTGTCGAATGTTTATCTCTGTATTGGTTATATCGTATTGTAGTAGTTTCTTTTTCAAATCTTTCAATTCATGTGGTGTAAATTTTTTTGAAAGAAAAGCAAACTCTATTTTTTTGGGATTTGTCTTGTATGAAATGTTTTTATATATCAAGGTGTATCCATTGTTGGCAAACTCATTAGTTACAAATTGTTCTACCTTTTGATTAAATTTTTTTTCTTGAAATAATGTATAAGCTAAATAAAAACTTGGTAAAATCATTAAAAATATCAGTACTGTGATACTATAACGAATTTTTTTCTCAAACTTTTCATTTATAATCTTTACCGGGGGGTATTGAAGATACTTAATGATTAAGAATGTTGAAATGCAAATAAAAAAGCAGTTTATAGAATAAAGATAAAATGCCCCAAAAAAATAAGAAAAATTTGCAGTTGCCAAACCATATCCTGCTGTACAAAGAGGTGGCATTAATGCTGTTGCAATAGCTACTCCAGGAATAGGGTTTCCTTTTTCAACTCTTGTTAACGCAATAACGCCAACTAAACCACCAAAAAATGCAATCATTACATCATAAATATTCGGTGAAGTTCTCGCTAATAATTCTGATTGTGTTTCTTTGAAAGGGCTAATAAAAAAATAAATAGTCGAAACTAATAAACTAACAAAGGTAGCAATAAGCAAATTTTTCCCTGACTTTTTTAGCAAATCAAAATCAAAAATAGCTAAAGCAAACCCAGCTCCAACAATTGGACCCATTAGTGGAGAAATAAGCATTGCACCAATTATTACAGCGGTTGAATTTACATTTAAACCAACCGAAGCAATTACAATAGCACAAGCTAAAATCCATAAATTTGAACCACGAAAAGAAATGTTAGATTTAATATTTTCTAAAACCTTTTCTTTTTTTTCTTCACCTGTATGAAGACTTATAAAGTCAAAAAAATTGTTTATCATATTGTATAATAATAATAATAATGACTTTCGTCTTTTTGTTAAATGTTTGTATAGTCGTAGTTTAGGGTTGCAGGTAACGGAAAAAGTATTGGCGAAGTGCGGGCTAAAGATTTCAAAATGAACAACTTACACGAACTTGAGCAAAAAACTTTTTCGTGGAACTA
>NZ_DAMBQF010000046.1:0-7652 GCF_032062245.1 Soonwooa sp. | reverse complement strand
AAAAAAATAATACTTTTACAAAAACAAAAGTTGCACTAGCAATTTGAGACCACCTATGAAAACACTATCAATCAAAATTTTACCATTTTTTTTCATCACATTTTTACTATTGATGTGCAACAATTCTGAATTAGACAAAAAGAATAATGACGAAAAAATTGTTGTGGATAAATTTTCTGATACCGCTATTCTAATTGATGTTTCAATTACCATGCAATCAACTGATTTTGAACCAAACCGAATGACAGTTGTTAAGAATGCCGTTGAGAAATTTATTAATGATAAAGATGAAAAACAATCTTTCTCAATTATAGTATTTGCAGGAAACTCATATTTAATTTGTCCGCTAACAAAAAGTAAATCTGAACTAATTAAATCACTCGACAATTTAGACAAACTATGGAAAAGAATAAGATTTGGAACAAATTATTCGGAAGCCTTGCTAAATGGAGTATATTCTTTGCAAAACTCTAAAGCTGATTTTAGGAATATTATGATTTTTTCAGACGGAACCAGTAATATCAAAAATTCTCAACTGCAATTCTCGAAAGATGCAGTTAAAAACTTTGGTATAAAAGTAAATTCTGTAATAATCAAACCAAAAGATTTCGAAATTATACCAAAAGGAATCGATAAAAACGGTTTAGTATTCGAAAAAGTTCCTGCAAAGCCTTTAGATTCAACCTTAATTAAGATTAGTCATGAAACGAAGGGAATTTTTGAGGTTTATCATACAAAAAAAGATTTCAAAAATTTTGATGCACATAAATTTATTTCAAAGTCCGACTCAATTAATATGACAAACATAAATCTCAAAATTGACAAAAAAATTTACGAGAACAAATTCCAAAAGCTACAAAAAACAACAGATAGCATTAAAACAATTATAAAATAAATTACTGCCGATAACATGGGTTTTGCAAGATGCGGGGTTGAAGGAAATCTTAGAGAAATTCTAAAAAGTACCCGCAAAAAACTTTTCCATTTTTTAGTTTTTTCGTAATTTTAAAAAATGGAAAAAGTTTTTGCTAGCGTTCGGTCATATCTTGAATTTTCGGTTGCAGTAGCCCGCACCTCGCAAAGCCCTTTCCCGTTAGCGGTAATTTTAATGGACATTCATCTTAAATAGACTATGAAAAAATATATTCTCATTTTTTTGCTCTCCACGCATTCATTTGTTGGAATAGCACAGACAGATAAACAAAATATCCAAAGTGATAGCCCATTCAAAATAGGTACAGATTCGATTGTTCTAAATGTAGAGATTGATGCTCTGTTAAAAAAAGAGTATCAGAGTAAAAAATTTAATGGAAATATATTAGTAGTACAGAACAACAAAATACTGTACAAAAAATCCTTTGGATATGCAGACCAACACAAAAAATATAAATTAAGTCAAGATTTCAAATTTCAGATTGGTTCAGTATACAAAGAATTTGTTGCTGTTGCAATTATGCAACTGTATGAAAAGAAATTAATTGATTTGGAGGACAGTATAAGCAAATATATTCCTGAACTTCCAATATGGTCAAAAGACGTTTCAGTTAAACACCTTTTACAATATTCTAGTGGATTGCCTGAAATTCAATTCCAGAAATATTTCCCGAACATAGTTACCTATAAAGATGTTTATAATGACATTCTCAATACAAAAAATCTTCAATTCAAACCTGGTACTTCATATTTATACACAAATAATAGCCCTATTTTATTAATGAAGATAGTGGAAAACGTAACCCATCAAACGTTTACCAATTATGCAAAGGCGTACTTATTTAATTCAAATCACATTGAAATTAAAGATAAGTACCCATATTCTGACTCTCAACAGATTGCAATCCCTTTTGATTCAGAATATAAGCCTGATACATATAAATTAGAGTTACCCTTTTTATTTGTCAGTAATGTTGAAGGCTTGTATGATTGGTTCCATCGAATTCATAATAACACTCTTATCAGTCAAAAATCTAAATTATTTCTTGGTAAAACTGCAAACATAATAATTAATCAATTTATGCAAAGCCCGTTGGGAGTTGTTAGGATTAGTCAGGAGCCACTTTCTGGTTTAATCACGATAGTCGAACATACACACGATGGCTCTATGGGAAATTATAAATGTATTGCTCGAAGATTTAATACAATAGACCTATCTATTATTATACTGACAAATCAAGATAACAACAATATTTATCCTATTTCTGATGAAATATATAAAATTGTAACAAAATAATAAAAAATGTACTTTGAAGTCAATAATACAAATAGTTAAAAAAAGTAAGGCTGTAAATTCAAATACGAAAAAATATATTCTCATTTTTTTGCTCTTCACGCATTCATTTGTTGGAATAGCACAGACGAAACAAAATATCCAAAGTAATAACCTGTTAAATTCACATAAACAGTCAATAAAAAGAAAAACTACCGCTAACAAGGGTTTTGCAAAATGGCGGGGTTAAGTCTAAATTGAAAGTTTCTGCATCTTAATCCGCAAAAGCCAATTTTATTGGCTTTTTTTCATAAATTAGCAAATAGAAATTGGCTTTTGCTACGTTCCGTCTAAATAGAAACTTTCGGCTTCGATTTTCCGCCACTTCGCAAAGCCCCAAACCGTTAGTGGCAATACTAACGGAACGCTCGGTATAAAAACAACTTCCCGACATTAAAAGTCCCGTTACTGTTGTCCAAAACGGATAACGGTATGGCAGACAAAACAGCGAAAAACAAAAGTTTATCATCAGCAAAAACAAATAAAGAAGACGAGTTTTACACGCAACTTTCGGACATCGAAAAAGAGTTAAAACATTACAGAAACCACTTTAAAGACAAAGTTGTTTATTGTAATTGTGATGACCCAAGAATTAGTAATTTCTTCATTTATTTTTCTCTCAACTTTGAACGACTTGGACTAAAAAAACTCATCACAACTTGTTACAAAAATCAAGAACGTGATTTATTCAGCACCAACAATTCCGAACAAGCTGTTTATCTCGAATACAACGGAGATAAAAACGGAAACAACATTCCAGATGCCGATGAAATCGGCATAATTCCTTTGGAAAAAGATGGCGATTTTAGAAGTGAAGAAAGTATCAGCTTGCTAACGCAAGCCGATATTATCGTTACAAATCCACCATTTTCTTTGTTTCGTGAATACATCGCTCAACTTATCGAACACGACAAAAAGTTTGTAATTATTGGAAGCCAAAACGCTGTTACTTACAAAGAAATTTTTTCTCTAATCCGAGAAAATAAAATTTGGCTTGGCAACAACAGCGGAGATATGCAGTTCAAAGTTCCCGACCATTACGAACCGAGAACAACCCGATATTGGGAAACAATGGAAAAAAATAAAGAGGGAAAAGACCAACTTCAAAAATGGCGAAGTATGGGAAATATTTGTTGGTTTACAAACCTCGATATTTCTAAAAGACATCAAAATTTAATTCTTTACAAAACTTACAACGAAGAAGAATATCCAACTTTCGACAATTACGAAGCAATCAATGTGAATAAAGTTGCTGAAATTCCAATGGATTACAAAGGTGCAATGGCTGTTCCGATTACATTTTTGGACAAATACAATCCCGAACAATTTGAAATTATCAGCTCAAACAACATTAGAAAAAATGAAAATGTTCCATTCAAAGAACACGGATTGATAAAAGACAAAGACGGAACAATTAACGGAAAACCAACTTACGTACGTATCGTGATAAAACATAAAAATTTATGAAAATCGAACTTAAAGAAATAACAATAAGAGAATTAACCAAAGGTTATCAAGATAATGACGAAAACGGAGTTGTTGGATATGGTGGAAAATTGGACATTCGTCCACCCTACCAACGTGAATTTATTTACAAAGACAAGCAACGTGAAGCCGTAATTGACACGGTTACAAAAAACTTTCCACTAAACGTAATGTATTGGGCTGTTCGTGAAGACGGAAATTTTGAAGTTATTGACGGACAACAAAGAACTATTTCAATTTGCCAGTTTGTTGATGGAGATTTTGCCACAGTTGTTGGAAATATACCAGAATACAGAGGATTTTCCAACTTACAAGCAAACGAACAAGAACAAATTTTGGACTACAAACTAATGGTTTATTTATGTTCGGGAACAGACAGTCAAAAATTAGAGTGGTTCAAAACGATTAACATTGCAGGCGAAAAATTGACCGAACAAGAACTGCGAAACGCAGTTTATTCCGGTTCGTTTGTATCGAGTGCAAAACCAATTTTCAGTAAACGAAATTGTCCAGCTTTTGGTTTGGCAAGTGAATATATGAACGGAAGTCCTGAAAGACAAGACTATTTGGAAACCGTTATCAAATGGATTTCTAACGGAAATATTGAAACTTATATGTTGAACCACCAACACGACCCGAATGCAAACGAAATTTGGTTGTATTTTCAGTCTGTTATCAGTTGGGTAAAAGCAACTTTTCCGAAATATCGAAAAGAAATGAAAGGCATTGAATGGGGATTTTTGTACAATGAATTTCATAAACAAAGTTTCGACCATAAAAAACTTGAAGAAGAAATCAGCCAACTAATGCAAGACGAAGACGTAACCAAAAAGAAAGGAATTTATGAATACGTTTTAACTCGCAAAGAAAAATTTTTGAATATTCGAGCATTTACGGACAACCAAAAACGTGAAGCATACGAACGACAAAAAGGAATTTGTCCAGTTTGTACCGAACATTACGAACTTGCAGGAATGGAAGCCGACCACATTACACCTTGGCATTTAGGAGGAAAAACTTCTGCCGAAAATTGCCAAATGTTGTGTAAAGACGACAACCGAAGAAAAAGCGGAAAATAAGAAGTACTGCCACTAACAAGGGTTTTGCAAGATGCGGGGCTGAAGGAAATCTTAGAAAATTTTTAGAAAGTACCCGCAAAAAACTTTTCCATTTTTTAGTTTTTTCGTAATTTTAAAAAATGGAAAAAGTTTTTGCTAGAGATTGGTTCTCCTCTCGACTTTCAGTTTACAGTAGCCCGCACCTCGCAAAGCCCCTTTCCGTTATACAAAATTTTTATTTTCTCCTTCGCTTACTTGCGCTAATTCTGCTTCACGAACTTGGGCATAATTAATAAAAGATATAAACACTGTACGACAGCTACTACACTTAAATTCCGTATATCTTGCTCTAATTCCATTCTTAAACGGCTCTCCAACAAGAGAAAATGGCATTCCGTTTGTGTAATAGGAGTTGCATTTCGGACACTCTTTCAGTTTTTCAATACCATCATTTAGTATTTCAGAATTATTCATTTGTTTTTGGTTTTGATGTTCCGAAAATTGAATTTTTTTCTACTGGAGTTGCTTCAGGGAAATATCTCCTATCAACTATTTTTCCGTTTGGTAACACACCAGCAAAACCTGATGCATTTAAAAGCTCTAACCATAGTGCTTTATGCGCACCTGCTTCTTGTAGTTTTTTGTACTGTTCTAAAGTCATAATATTTTATATTTTAAATCGCTTGACGAACTCACACTTAGCCTTTATCCAGATACTTCTGGGGATTCCCCAAAAGCGAAAGGCACGAATTAATTATTGTATGGTTTTTAATTTTTGTAGTGGTGAAATTCGCTTGGGTGATATTCTGTTTCGCTTATATCTACTTCTAAATCAGCGTTTAGGATAGATTTCCAAACTCTTTTTTGTGTTTTATCAATGTGCATACACTGCCAATTCAGGTCAGCAGAAGCTTTTTGTATTTGCTTTGGAGTATTGTTTTTAAAATCCATATTAAGGGATTTTTCAGAAAGTTTTTCCGCTTTTTGATATTCTGATTTCAAGGTCTTTAATTCTGATAAAACCTTATCAATGTTTGATATTTTTTCTTTGTAACTCATATTTTTATAATTTTTCAAATTATTCTTTTGCCATCGCTAAAAAATAAAAACCTCGTATAACATTGGTTTGGTTCTATGGCGTGGAAAATACTTTGCGCATACACGCCACAGAAACCAAGCCTTTTTCCGTTACCTGCAATTTTATGACAAACGCCCTACACAAAGAAATTTTAGAGCTAATTAGTGAATATTTAGCCAAAAATCCTCAGCAAAGATTTGGGCAAGCTTTGTTTAATCTTTCAATTAACCAATTTGAGGAAAATAACAACGAAAATTTTAAATTAAGAGATATTTATGGTGATAAGGATTTTGAAATTTTAGAAAGAATTAAGAGACGCATTGACTTGATAAATTCACAAAAAATGAATGATGAAAAATCAAACTAAATGAACTTCCTAAAATTATTTCTACCCGAAAATTCTTTAAAACGTAAAATTTTAAATATCAAAAGTGATTTAAAAAAAATAATCGCGGAATATTGCACTGAAAAATTTTCAATAACATATTACGGTGCTTATGAAATAAATCCAAATTATTTAGTCTTTTGGATTTGTGTTAAAACAGATTCAATGAAAAACAAACTGAGCCAAAATGAAGCTTTGAGGGAAAAGCTTAAAAATGTATTATACACAAATGATTATCCCAAAAACTCAATTAAATCTGTAATAATAGATTTTGAATCACAAGAAACAGTTGATCGAGAATCAAATGGCAATTGGTATTTTCATTTTAAATAAAAAACTGCAGGTAACATTGTATTGGCAAAATGCGGGGGAAGGTTTTAGTATAAAATTTTGTAATATTTATCCGCCGCTGCTTTTTCGCATTATTATTTTTTGTAATTTAACAATCCGAAAAAAGCATCGGCTACGGTCAGTCTAAATTGAACTTTTCGTTCTATTTAGCCCGCACTTCGCCAATACTTTTTCCGTTATCTGCAATCTTACCCAAAATTCCGCTAACAATGGATTTAACAACAAAATTATTAACAAAATCAAAAGAAAATAAATCATTTTTAAGCATATGGACTTATAACGATGATGAAAAATTTTGGTTTGGAAAAATTTTAGATTTTAATGATGAATTAGTCATTATCCAACATTATACAAAATATGGAAAAAAGGACGGAATTATTGTGGCAAAAATTTCAGAAATTATAAGTATTGACTTTGAAGATGATTATTCAAAAGCAATGAATTATATAATTGAAAATTCGGAAGAATTAGCAAATGAAAGAGAATTTAAATTCGACTATTTAGAAAAAGAAAATTGGAAAAAAACCTTATTAAACCAACTTATTAATAGAAAAGATATTATTACAAGTGTTGAGATAAATGATGAATATTTCTCAGGTTTTATTATAGAAGTTGACGATGAAAACTTTATAATTAAATGTGTTGGTTCTCTTGGAGAAGATGAAGGAAACGCACTCTACAAAATAGAAGATTTAACAGGTTTCAAAATTAATGATATTGATAATAGAAAAAGACTGATGTTGTTTAATTGGAGAAAAAAAGACTGCAGATAACACTGTATTTGCAAAAGGCGGGGTTGAATATATAATATGAAAACTCGTTACATTCAGCCGCGCCTGCTTTTCCACTCCACATTTTTTTAGTAATTTAGTTTCGTGTAAAAAGCATTCGCTCCGGTTGGTCGAAATTGAACTTTCAGTTATATTTTGCCCGCCCTTCGCAAATACTTTTTCCGTTATCTGCAATTTTATACCATGCATATTCCTGAAATAGGTTGACAAAAAATTCATTAAATATTGTCATACTATG
>NZ_DAMBQF010000045.1:0-10257 GCF_032062245.1 Soonwooa sp. | reverse complement strand
GTTTCCGAAAATTTTTTTGAGCTTTGAGGGCTCAAAATTTTTCAGAATAACTTTTTAACTTACACAGTTAGTGAGATACTACCTTTATTAAAATAAATAATACTTAGATATTTTCGATAACAATAGCTGATGCTCCACCGCCTCCGTTACAGATTGCAGCAGCACCATATTTTGCACCATTTTGTTTTAATACGTTGATAAGTGTTACGATAATTCTAGAGCCAGAACTTCCTAGTGGATGTCCAAGCGCTACTGCACCACCGTTAACATTAACTTTAGAAGCATCTAATCCTAAAATTTTGTTGTTTGCTAAACCTACAACTGAGAAGGCTTCGTTAAACTCGAAAAAGTCGATGTCTGAAACTTCTAAACCTGCTTTCTTAAGAGCGATTGGTAAAGCTTTAGCTGGCGCAGTTGTAAAGTTTTCTGGCTCGTGTGCAGCATCTGCGTAAGAAACGATTTTAGCCAAAGGCTTAAGACCAAGTTCTTCCATTTTCTCTTTTGAAACCAAGATTAACGCAGAAGCTCCATCATTTAGTGTTGACGCATTAGCTGCTGTAACTGTTCCGTTTTCTTTTTTGAAAACTGTAGGAAGCGTTGGTAATCTATCGAAGTTTACAGACTTATATTCTTCATCTTGAGCAAAAATAATTGGTTCTCCTTTTCTTTGCGGAATTTCCACAGGAACAACTTCATCATTGAATTTTCCTGCTTCCCAAGCTGCTGCCGATCTTTTATAAGATTCGATTGCGAAAGCATCTTGCTCTTCTCTCGTGATGTTGTAATCTGTTGCACATTTTTCTGCACAAACGCCCATGTGTACTTTGTTATATACATCAGTAAGACCGTCTAATACCATCCCATCTAGCATTTTAACATCGCCAAGTTTAGTAGCAACTCTCGCGTTGTAATAATGCGGAACCATTGACATATTTTCCATACCGCCAGCAACAATAACATCCATATCGCCAGCTTTGATAGATTGTGCAGCCATCATAACCGCCTTCATCCCAGAAGCACAAACTTTATTAATAGTTGTAGAAGGTGTATGATTTGACAAACCAGCTCCCAAAGCTACTTGACGTGCAGGTGCTTGTCCTTCGCCAGCTTGCAAAACGTTACCCATATAGATTTCCTGAACCGCGTTAGGATCCATCCCGATTTTATCTAAAGCACCTTTAACCGCAGTTGCTCCCAATTTAGTTGCTGGTACTGATGACAAACTTCCCATAAAACTTCCCATTGGTGTACGCACCGCTGAAACGATAAATACTTCTTTCATTATTTTTAATATTAATTATTTAAATTTTTATTTTTATTAATTCCGAAAAACATTAATGCTGCACCTACAAATTCGAAAAACCATCCCCACGATAATTTTACGATTCCTGCAAAAGCACTTTGCCACGACTTAAACGGCAGGAAGGCAAAAAAATAAAGTGACTTTAGCTTAATGGCAACAATTGTAAAAATGAACAAAAAGATAAGACTTCCTGCAACTATTCTTGTCGCTTTTAGTTTCTCTTTTTGAATAAAATATAATCCTAAAGCTGACAGAGTCCAGATAATACCCGATAGATAAGGATCAATCTTCCAATAATTCCAGTTGCCAACTAACGGAATGCGTAATAATGGGAGAAAACTTCCCACAATAACTAAGATAACGCCTATTAACTGTATATTTTTCATTTTGTAAAATGCTTCGCCAAAATACGAAAAAAAACACATCTATAAAAATGTGTTTTTAATATTGAATCGCAATCCGTTTTATATATGGAAGCTATTTGGTTAAAAATTTCAAAATCTCATTATTTAAAATTTTAGGCTGCTCGAACGGAACATAATGTCCTGCCTTTTTAACTATCAAAAGTTCTGATGTTGGTAAGGATTTTTGAATAAGGTCGGTATGTTCTTTTTTAATAATATCAGTTTCTCCAGCCACGACCAAGGTCGGTATTTTTATGAGATTAAGATCTTCAGGTTTTAATTTTGGTTGTGTTAACATTAGCTTCAGAAGTCTTTTATCATCGGTATTATCTTCGTTTTCAAAATCATTTTTAATTTCATTTAACAATGATTCGTCAACGCCTTCGGGATAAAGATTGGCGCCAATTGTCACTAACTTATCAATCAATTCTGGGTGATTTTTAGCAAAGATTAAACCAGTATTCCCGCCATCACTCCAACCAATAATTTTGATTTTCGAAAGATTAAGTTGTTTCACCACCTCAAACAAGTCATCAGCAAAGCCTTCGTATGAGTAATCTTGCTTCGAAAGATTCGTGCTTCTACCCTGTCCGCGCGTATCAATCGCAATAACTTTAAAATGTTTTTCAAAAAAAGGAATTTGCTTATAAAAATCCGTAATACTGCCACCATTCCCATGAAGTAAAACCAAAACTGGTCCTTCACCATAAGTTTCGTAATAGATTTTGGCATCTTTGACGACTAAAAATTCTCCCGATTTGTTGCGTCCAAAATTAGAATTTTGAGCTTCATTTTTATATTTCATGATCGCGAGTTTTTCTTTCGCTTTTTCATCATCGAGATTGTCTAGTGTTTCAGTAGAAGTTGCAATCTCTTTTTCTTGAGGTGTTTTGTTATAAGCGACTTCGATGTTCGCGATATATTGTCCAGTCGCACGTTCCCAATTTCCTTGACTTTGATAACGGTACCAAAGATTCTGTCCCAATTTTTTTTTGGCGGAAACCCCAAAGACGAAATCTTCATTCGCTAACTTCTTATAGTCAACCAATTGAAGCGTTATCGCAATTTCTTTTTCATTTTTAAAAAGAAGACGATAATTGGAGAAATCAATGCATTGCCAACCCGTTGTTTTAGTTTGATAAATAATATTTTCCGTTAACAAATTTTGATGCGGCAAACCATTTTTGAGACTGTAAATATTTAGTTTTAAAGTCAATTCTTCAAAACGTGAACTTGGCATAATGTAGAAATTGTAGGCTTTGATCTTGGTTGTGCTATAAACTTGGAAAACACTTCCCTGCTCAGCCGTTGGCGTATTTTGATTAAAAAACTTCGTAAACGTCAACATTGGACGCTTTTTCTCGCCAATTAATTTATCATTTAATTTAATAGATTTTACAACAATTTCATTAAGATCCGTTTGTTTTTGGTCCAAAATAACATTCGGATTCTCCTTTAAATCTTGAAAGCTAATTTGCTTATCGACAAATCCAGCTGTAGAAAAAACAATAGAATCATTGGTTTTTGGATCTTTTTCAAAAATTAATTTAAATAAACCATTTTTATCAGTTACAGTCGCCGATTCCGAAGTTTTAACACTGATATTGACGTAAGCCAAAGCTTTTTTATCAACGTTAAAAACTTGTCCAGAAATCTCTGTCTGTGCTGAAATCATCACCACAGACAGAATAAATCCGAGAATAAATATGAAAAATTTAATAACAGAATTCAGAATCATTTTAAAAATCTAAATTTACTAATTCGATACCGATTTGGATGCCGTTTTTACTTGGTAAAATCGATTTGTCGTTAAAAATCGGGGTAAAATCTTTTTTAATAAATAAGTTAAAACTTCCATAGCCAAGTGTCAATTTTCCTCCAAATAAAAAACTATTAACGCCATCATCCAAAGTGTATTGGTACTTATCGAACTTGCCTTCTGGATTGTAATATTTTACCTTAACGATACTTCTTGTATTGATTCCGGCATAAGCACCAAGTCCAATTTTATACATCTTCTTGCGAGCATCAATATAAGTTTTCCCTTCATATTCTTTATATTTCGGATTTAATACTACCTGAAATTCAACGGGTAAAGTCAAATATACATTACGCAGTTTGGAACGTTTTAAACTTCCATTTTCAAAATTTTCTAAATACAGTTCTTGGTTATTCTGGACAAAAACTTGCGGACGTTTTGGCATGTAAGTATCAGTACGATAAGCAATACCGTAACGGAAAAACCACGGACTAGCCTCATTTCCCAATTGCATATCGCGACGAAACTGAATCTCGAAACTGTGAGAATTCCCAAAGCGCATTTGCGAATCGTCCTCGAAAGGATTAAAACTTCCTTTGTCTTTGGTTAAATTTAGGAAGGCATAGTTAATACTTGTCGAGGTTGTATTAATGTATTTTTTTAGGTTGTTTTTATTTTTTGTTGCATTGATGTCAACACTTACAATTCCGCTACTGTTGGTGTATACATTATTGTTCGAGTTGTTTTTTGCGTTGATTCCGAACACAGACGCTACAACGGTAGATTTTGTAATGCTGTCCATTTTGCTACGTTGAGCTTCGATTTTGTCGTTGATAATCGTTTCATATTTCTCCGATATCGATTTTTTTTGATCAATTAGTTCTTCTTTAGTGATTTTGCCTTCGTCATATGCCGATTCGACCACCGCAATTTCGTCACGCATTTTTGTTTTTTCAGAAGCAATTATATTTTCGAGAGAACTAGAATAAGTTTTGATTTGGTTTTCGAGCGTAGTTTGTGCTGTAGCAAAGCCTGAAAGCAAAGCTAAAATTAGGATTTTTGATTTCATATAGGTAGTTTATTTTTTAGTAACAGAATCTTTGTCAAATATGGTAAAACCTAGAATTTTTATAGATTTTGGCGAAAGACGATCGTCAAAATCCTCATTGGATTTTTTATGTTTGAGATTGTTCATTCCCATTTTTGATTTTTGATTATTTTGTTGATCAGATCTTGTTTTTTCCAACTCTACACCGAAAAGTAAATCTTTGGAAGTGACATACTTTTCAGGTTTGGTTGGTTGAGTTTTCGCTGCTTCGGCAAGTACTTTTTCTTCTGGAATTACAATTGGTTTAATTGAATTATCATCATAAGAAACAATTGGTTTTTCTTCCGATTTTATTGGTTTATTTTGAATTTGAACTAAATTTTCGACTTGTATATTTAGTTGATCCTCGACTAATTTATTTTCGACTTTTTCAGGATTTTTAAGTTTTGAATCTTTTTCTTTTTGCTGAGTTTCAACTTTGTTCTGATTAACAATTTTAGGACTGATATTCTCAAAATCGTTATTTGAATCAACAATAAAGATTGATAAAACTAAAATGATAACAGCCGCAACCGACCACCATAATAGTCTAAAATTTAGTTTAGTTTTGTTAGGCGCTTCTACTTTTTCATCGTCAAGTTTTTGTTCCAATCTATCCCAAAGATTTGGAGACACGAAGCGCTCTTCTTGATGGTATTGAGATTTAAGATTTTTCAACATTTTGCTTTTCAATTTTTTGTTTTAAAATAAAATCTGCCAAAAACTTTTTAGCTTTACTGTATTGACTTTTGCTTGTCCCTTCACTTATGTTAAGGATTTCTGCCACTTCCTTATGTTTTTTCTCTTCAAAAACGATGAGGTTAAAAATAATTTTGTAGCCAGTTGGCATTGCATCCATTAACGCTTTCAAATCAATTTCGTCTTCATTTTCTAAAACTTCATGCGTAAAATTTTCAGCTTTATTTTCAATAAAATCAGAATCTACATAGAGAATATTCTGTTTTTTTCTGATAAAAGAAATAGACTCATTAACGACAATCTTTCGTAACCATGCCGAAAAAGCACTGGAATTTTGGCACGTTTCTATTTTTGTAAAAGCCTTGAAAAACGCTTCCATCAACACATCTTCAGCATCGTGCAAATTGCCAACGTAACTAGAAGCCACAAAAAGTAAGCGATCCGAAAACATATCGAATACCATTTTTTGTGCTTGTCTATCACCTTTTTGGACAAGATTAAAAATATGTTGAAAATTATCTTTCATAGACTCTTACCTATTAGACGCAAAAAAATGGAAAAGGTTGCTTGAGATTAAAATTTTTTTTTAAGCAACCTGAAATGCGCAATCAAAAAACTTGCGCAAAACACATATTGTTATAATGAAATGCGCATTTTGTATATTATCGCAAAGACCTATTAACTAACAAAAAAATATATTTGTAAAATTGAAATATATGCGTATATTTGAGAGTTGGCGGTAATACTAACAGACCCGACAAACCATAGCATCAAATTAATAAAACAATATATGATAGAAGAACATTTCTTAAACAGAGTTTTCGCATCAAGCGGAATAACGAAAGACGAATTGAAGGAGATAATTCCTCGATACAAACAAGTGACTTTTCAAAAAAACGACTACTTGCTTAAAGAAGGACAAGTTGAGAAAAGTTACTGGTTTATAGAAACTGGTTTTATTCGTTCATACATAATAGACACTGAAGGAAACGACATTACTTTTAACCTTTATGGTTCTGGAGAAGTAGTGATTGACTATCCATCTATGTTTTTCTTTGCACCGACACGAGAAAATATTCAGGCTCTTACAGACTTGGTTTGTTGGGAGATTTCATTCAACGACTTTCAAGAGATGTTCAATACTATTACAAATTTTAGAGAGCAGCAACGGGGTCTTTTGGTTGGAAGTTATTTTGCTTTAAAAGAACATAGTATTTCTTTAATAGCAGACCAGGCAAAAGACCGCTATTTGAAACTTCTAAAGGAAAAACCACACATTATTCAAAATGTATCGTTAAAACATATTGCAACATTTTTAGGCATTACAGACACTTCATTGAGTCGTATTAGAAAAGAAATTGCAAGCGAGTAGTGTTTCTTGTCATATGGCAAGTTTTAAATTTTTTGGTTGGCTGAAATTTGCACCATCAGTAATCTTAAAATTTATAAAGAATGACACAGTTAAAAGAATTTATGTTGCTGTTCAGATACGAACCAAGCAACGAACAGCCAACCCAAGAGCAACTACAAGAAATGCACAAACATTGGGGAGAATTTATTGGTGGAATTGCTATGCAAGGAAAATTAGTAAGTACGCACCAATTGGGTTTTGAAGGAAAAAAGATTTTTGCCAATCAAAGCACAGAAGACGGACTTCATATTGCCGAAGGGCAAATTATAGGTGGTAATATGGTTTTAAAAGCAGAATCAATGGAATCTGCAACAGAACTTGCAAAAAACTGCCCAATACTTTTTATGGGTGGCACAGTTGAAGTAAGAGACATAATTCCAATGAAGTAATTATAAACTTTTCAAATGAACAAAAAAATGATTTTCATAATAATTGGAATCGCTCTTGCAGCGTTCATCGGATTTGGTTTGTATAAAGCCAGTGGTTTGAAAACAATTCAAATCGTTAAAACAGTTACTGTTAAAGGAACTGAACAGGAAGTTTTTGATATGGTAAAATATCTAAATAACTTTCCAAAATGGTCTCCATTTTCAGCACAAGATCCAACGCAGAAGTATGAAATTAAAGGTACAGACGGTGCTGTTGGCGCTCAATACCATTGGGTTGGTAATAAAGGTAAAGATTTGGGCTATCAGGAAATCGTAAAAGTTGAAGAGCCAAATTTTATAAGAATGAAGTGTGATATTCAAAAGCCATTCGTAGCAAAACCAACATTTGATTATTACTTTACCGAAACAGCAAACGGTATAGAAGTTAAACAGGATTTTAAATTGGAATCAGGTTTGGTTGACGCATTTTTTATGTGGCTTTTTGGTGCAAAAGCAGAAATGGAAAAAACCAATCAACAAGGCTTAGACTTATTAAAAAATGCAGTAGAGAAAAAATAAGAAAAAATATTTCTAAACTTAACTCTTTTACTTTGGGTGTTAGAAATGGCACAAAGAAAGTAAAAGAGTTTATCGTTCAAGCAGAAATAAAATTATTAAATAAGTACTACCGCCAACATCGGTTTTGCAAAAGCGGGGTTGAAGTTCCCTTGCGTTGAAGATTTTCGCAATTTTCGCCGCAAAAAACCATTTCGTTTTTTTTATTTTTTGTAATTTTGAAAAAACGAAAATGGTTTTTGCTCGGGAAAGAATTTATAGAAAGTTTTGAACCTCTTAGCCCCGCCTTCGCAAAGCCGTTTCCCGTTAGCCGCAACCGTTATCCGAAAAACCTGCATAAAATGGCGAAATTTTTAATAGCATTAAGTATTGCAATCATCATTTTCATTTACTTTAATTACCCTTTTCAAAGTGAAAATATATCTTTTTTGATTGTTTTTTCTTGCTTTGTAGTAATTACTTTTGCAGGAGCAAAAATTTGGACTGAAATAAACTATAAAGATGAAAGTTATGAGGATGCAGAAAAAGAAATAAATAAAAGACATAATGAAAATGGGAAATTTAAATATGTAAACGATGGTTTTTATTTTACAGTAAAAGGAAAAGAGGAATTCATTAAATGGAATGATATTCTTGAAGTAAATTCATTTTCAATTCCAACAGGAAAATGGACTAAACAAACAGGAATTGAACTAATTACAAATACTAAAAATTATGAATTTAATGACAACAACACTTCAGGAATGGACAAATTTGGAGATAAATTGTTTGAAAATTTACCAAATTGGAGATTAGATACAGAATTTATGCGTGTAAATAATTATGGTGTTGAGAAAAGAAATTTATATCAAAAAAACGGCAGCGGCTAACATAGTATTTGCAAAAGGCGGGGTTGAAGTTATAATAGAACTATCAGTTGCATTTAGCCGCAACTTGCTTTTCATATTACTTTTTTTCGTAATTTGGTAATCTGAAAAAGCAATTTGCTTCGTTCGGTCGAAATTGAACTTTTCGTCCAATTTAGCCCGCCCTTCGCAAATACTTTTTCCGTTATGCGTAATGCTATCAAAACTCCCGTAGAAAATTGGAAACAATAAGAAAATACTACAAACCAATTCAACCGACAGTTTCTAAAAATGACGGAGAAATAACTTATCAAGAAATTTATCCAAAAAACGAAATCCAAAATTTTGTTTACTGTTTTTGGCAACTGAAAACCAAAAGAAAATTATCAGAAGATTTCAATTATTGTGTTGTTTCTGATGGTTGTATTGATATTTTTTTTGACAATAAACAACCCGAGGAAAGTTTTGTTATGGGATTTTGTAGAAAATTTACTGAATTCAACATAGGAAAAGAGTTTGATTATATCGGCATTCGTTTTTTGCCAACTGCTTTTCCAATATTATTCGGAATAAACGCTAAAAAATTGAGTAATCACTCACAGGAATTGAAAAATATAAATCCCGAAATTTATAATTATATATGTTCCGAAATAAAACCAAGAACTTCATTTGAAGATATTTCAAAAAAATTGAACAAAAAATTGTTAGAGGTTATTCATAATCAAAACATAGAATTAGACCAGCGTTTCTTGAACTCACTAATTCTAATTTTTCAAAAAAAAGGTTTCTTAGATACAGAAAAAGATTTGGATACAGGTTTAAGTCCTAGACAATTACGAAGAATTTTTGATTACTATATTGGAACAACAGCAAAATCTTTTAGTAATGTTATTCGCTTTCAATACATTTTAAATGCAAAACCTTCCCAACAAAGTTTGAAAAATAATAAACTCTATTTTGACGTTGGTTTTTTTGACCAAGCACACTTTATTAAAAACTTCAAAACATTTTATGGAGTAACTCCTTCCGAAGCGTTCCGTTAGTTTGTCCGATTTTTACAATTCCAGCGGTTAATCTCAAACTAAATTTGTAAAACAAAATCGATTATAATGAAAACGATATTACTAACCGCATTTGTTTTGCTTTTTGGAATTTCAAATGCACAAACTACAAACAAAATGAAACTTAACGCAGGAATTATTACAGAAAAATTAAGCGAAACCAAAAAATTCTACAAAGAAGTGTTGGACTTTGGAGTGAGTTTTGAAAATGAATTTTATATTCTTTTGCACACACCAAACAATTCGTCAGAAATCAGTTTTTTGCAACCGAACCATCCAAGTCAAAAACCTATTTTCCAATCAGCATTTAACGGAAAAGGTGTTTATTTGACTATAGAAGTTGAAAATGTGGACGAAATTTATAAAAGGCTGAAAGACAAAGGTGTTTCAATGGAGTTTGAAATCCGAGACGAACTTTGGGGCGACAGACATTTTGCAATTAAAGACCCAAATGGAATTGGAATTGACATTGTAACTTATACAAAACCAGCAGAATAAAAGCACTACGCATAACATGGGTTTTGCAAGATGCGGGGTTGAAGGAAATCTCAGAGAAATTATAGAAAATACCCGCAAAAACTTTTCCATTTTTTAGTTTTTTCGTAATTTTAAAAAATGGAAAAAGTTTTGCTAGCATTCGGTTCTCCTCTTGAAATTTCGGTTGCAGTAGCCCGCACCTCGCAAAGCCCTTTTCCGTTAGCAGAAATCGCATCCAAACTTTCCGCTTTAAAAATATTTCAGAAT
>NZ_DAMBQF010000044.1:0-11073 GCF_032062245.1 Soonwooa sp. | reverse complement strand
GGCACGGAACCAAGAAGATAAAATCCTCTTTCGGCGAGTCCGAGATCAAAGTTCCGCGTGACCGAGAAGGAAGATTTCGCCGAGAAATGGGAAAGCAAATATCTGTACGCAATACAGTCCTGGAGAAACAATTGGGACGAGCTGACCGTGTTTTTTGACTTTCCGGTAGAAATCCGTAAGATCATCTATACCACCAACTTAATTGAAAATCTAAACGGAAAAATCAGAAAATATACCAAAAACAAAATGTCTTTCCCAACCGATGATGCAGTAATGAAGTCCGTTTATCTGGCTTTAAAGGAAGCCACCAAAAAATGGTCAATGCCCATTCAAAACTGGGGATTGGTTTTAAACCAATTTATGCTTATTTTTGAAGAAAGGCTCAGATTATAAAATCCAAGCCCTAACTTTTTAACTTACACACTTAACGGGATAGTGTCTTTTTATTATAAATTATTTGTTTTCTTTTTTAATTTTTGTTGCGCTATAATAAGAGAAATGGCAACTACTCCTAATAAAGGTAAGGCGTTATTAATGGGAGATGGCGGTTCACCAGGTCCACCAGGTCCAGATTTTGCTAATTCTTGATCGCGTGTCTCAATCTCTTCAGCTACCTCAGCTTTTCTAAAATTATTTTCTCGCTGTACTGGATTTTCTTGGTTGAACCTATTGTCGTAATCTCTATACTGACTAAATAAGACACTAGACACAAAAGTCATTATAAGGAGTAGTTCTTTTCTCATTGTTTTATTCTTTCACGGAGGAAGATGTTAATTTCCTAAATACTTAATTTTATATTGATCCTTGTGTTCTTGTACGCCCAATTTATTTACTTATTGCAAAAATATTTCAGTTAATTTTAAAACGTGTTAAATATCTATATTGATTGTGTGAATAATATTTAAAGTTCATGAATTTTCTATTTCTGCATAAATATTAAATTTTTTATCATAAAAATTTAATATTTGTTTTAAATATCATTCTTTTATGTTGTCATAATAGCTATTCTATCTCGTCTCTAAAAAACGGGTGGTAAATATACAATTTAATTTTACCTGACAATACATCTTAATAATATTTTAATGTTTTAATTTCTAAGATGTTATCAAGTACGATTTACTAACAAAAAAAGGATAACAACTTGCGTTATTATCCTTTGTAATATGTTTAATGAAGAATTATTTCATATCGTACATCATTAATGCGGTGATAAGTTTTGGTTCGATGTAGGTGCACTTTGGCGGCATCTTAATCTTTTTATCCGATATCTTTATCAAATCTTGAAAGCTTACGGGATAAACTCCAAAACCAGCTTCGTACTTTCCAGAATCTACTTTTTCCTTAATTCTTTCGATGCTTTCTTTGGTTGAGTTACCTTTGATGTAATCTATTTTTTCAGCACGTTTTTCTTCGGTATCAAGATTTAAAATCTTTTCAAAAACATACTTTTCGAGTAGATAATGATCCATATCGTTCACTTCTTTTTCGGAAAGACGTATATCGTGTTTTACATGAAGGCTGTAGAATTTACCATCCAAATACATGCTGATATGGAATTTTTGAGAAGGGTAGTAAATCTCTTCGCCTTTCTCATGGATTTGGAAATCCTGTGACAATGCCTCTAATAAAGCTTCTTTACTTACGCCATTTAGATCTTTTAAAAGTCTATTGTAATCGTGGATTTTAATCGACTGGTTGGATACAATAAAACTGTACACAAAGTTGAAATGTTCACTACCAGAATATTTTTTATTTTTTTCGCGAAGACGTTTTGCATGCTCGCCAACACTTCCGATACGGTGGTGACCATCTGCAATGTAGAAAGAATCGATAGGATCTAATACTTCTTTAAATTGTTGAAGCTTTAGGCGATTGTCAATTTTCCACATTTTGTGTCTTACGCCACGATCATCAAGGTAGTTAAGAATTGGTACATTTTTTTGCTCGTGGGACATTAGAAGTTCCACTTTTGCGTTGGCGTTATAAGTTAAAAGTACAGGCTCCGCTTGGATGTGTACTTTCTCAAGATAATGTGCCATTTTCATTTTACGTTCTGTAATTGTAGACTCATGTTTTTTAATCTTACCATTAAAGAAGTCATCGACACTTACTAAACCAAGAAGACCTCGGAAGCTATGCTTATTTGGCATAATCTGCTCGTACAAGTAGTAAGAAGAATCGTCTTGCATTAATTTTTTTGCAGCCAGAAGCTCTTCAAAGTTGGTACGAACTTTTCTCAAGTTGCGGTCAACATCTTTAGACTTGCTGACAACAGCAGGCTTAATCATTTGGACATAAGAATCCTCAACGTTGGCTTTGTTGTTAATTTCGTCTTGGGAATAGTTGTCGAGAGAAGGTGTAGGGAAGGTGTCCAAAATCTCTGGACGAGGTCTTACACCTCTAAAAGCTTTGAAAGTTGGCATTATTCTAATTCCTTTTTGATGTTGATGATTTGGTCTGCAAGCTCTAAGCCGATACGCTCTTGCGCATCTATGGTATTACCACCAATATGCGGTGATAATGATAAAGCTGGATTCATGAGTAGCGGTAATTCTGGTTTTGGTTCGCTTTCGAACACGTCCAAAGCAGCACCAGCTACTTTTCCGTTTTCAATATAGTCTACTAGAGCCACTTCGTTAATAACACCACCACGCGCTGCATTAGCTATAAAGACGCCATCTTTCATCATTTCGAATTGAGGCGCATCAATAATATAAGATTTCAGTTTGCTTGTGTTAACCGTGATAAAGTCTGCTTTTTGTAGGACTTCATCTAAAGTTACAGATTTTATTTCAAACTTTAAGCTTTGACCATCAAAAAAGTTAAGTTCTACGACTTCTGTTTTTGGTGTTCTGTTATAAGCAACAATGTTCATTCCTAGAGAAATCCCTAGTTTAGCCACTTCTATACCTATTTTACCAAGACCAATGATACCTAAAGTTTTCCCTGAAAGTTCATAAGCTTTTGCAAATGATTTTTTAAGGCTGTCAAATTTAGTATCACCTTCTAGAGGCATTAGTCGGTTAGATTCGTGAAGGTTTCTCGCTAATGAAAAGAAATGTGCAAAAACTAATTCTGCTACAGATTTGCAAGAAGCAGTTGGCGTGTTAATGACATAAAGACCTTTGTCAATTGCGTATTCTACATCGATATTGTCCATTCCGATACCACCTCTACCAATAATCTTTAGGCTAGGTGCAGCATCAATAAGTTCTGCACGTGCTTGCGTTGCACTTCTTACAAGTAATACATCAACTTGGTTATCGTTGATGAATTGCATAAGTTGCTCAGGAGCGACACGATTGGTAAGCACTTCGATACCTGCGTCGGTTAGTCTGTCTACTGCGGATTGAGAAATCCCATCATTTGCAAGAACTTTCATTGTTTAATGTTTGGTGTTGATGATCAGTTGCCTGATACGTTCTGTTTAGTTTTTAAAATTGCACAAAAATACGAAAGTTTAAAAAACTAGCCAATATTTTTTTGTGAATTCATATTAATATATGAAAACGCCTTCTATTATTGAAAATAGAAGGCATTTTTTTGTAATATCTTTAAAAATTTAAGCAAGGTTTTTCATAACATCAACTAAAACCTGTACACTTTCGATTGGCATTGCGTTATAGATACTTGCTCTATAACCGCCTAGGTTTCTGTGTCCGTTAAGTCCGCTAATGCCAGCCGCTTTCCATGCAGTGTCAAACGCTTCTTTCTTACTCTCGTCTGTCAATTTGAAAGACACATTCATTAAAGAACGATCTTCTTTAGCTGCATAACCTTCGAATAATGGATTGTTGTCAATCTCATCATAAAGAAGTTTTGCTTTAGCTTCGTTTTTAGCTTCAGCAGCTGCGATACCACCATTCTCCTCAAGATGTTTAAGTGTTAAATAAGACACATACACTGAGAATACTGGCGGTGTATTTAACATTGACTCTTTAGCAATGTGTAGACCTAAATCTAAATAAGATGGCAGGTTACGACCTGTTTTGCCAAGAATGTCTTTTTTAACAACCACTAAAACCGCACCTGCAGGTCCCATATTTTTTTGAGCACCAGCATAGATCAAATCAAATTTTGAAAAGTCTAATTGGCGGCTGAAGATGTCAGATGACATATCGCAAACCATAAGAGTGTCCACTTCTGGAAAGCTCTTTATTTGCGTTCCGTAGATCGTGTTGTTAGATGTACAATGGAAGTAGTCATAGTCTGCTCCAACTTTGTAATCTTTTGGGATGTAGCTGTAGTTATCCTCTTTAGAAGAACCTACTACATCGATGTTACCTACTTTTTTAGCTTCTTTAATAGCACCAGCTGCCCACGTCCCAGTATCGGTGTAAGCTGCTTTGCCATTTTCGGTAAGAAGATTCATAGGTGTCATTAAGAACTGAAGACTTGCGCCACCTTGTAGATAAAGCACTTCGTAGTCATCGCCAAGATTCATTAATCTTTTTACGATGGCTCTTGCTTCGTCCATTACGGCAACAAATTCTTTACTTCTGTGTGAGATTTCTAGCAAAGAAAGCCCCATACCGTTAAAATCCAAGATCGCCTCAGAAGCTTTTTGGAAGACTTCTTGTGGAAGGATACTTGGTCCAGCACTGAAATTGTGTTTTTTCATTTTATTTTATTAGATTTCGGTGTCTAAAGTTAACGATTACTCGTTATGTAGGAAAGCTTTTTTTGCTAATAAAGATTCTTCCGACTCTACATGGTCATCATCTGGCACACAACAGTCTACAGGACAAACTGCAGCACATTGTGGCTCTTCGTGGAAGCCTTTACACTCTGTACATTTGTCTGACACGATGAAATAAACATCGTCACTAACTGGCTCTTGAGGATCATTAGCATCTATGGTTAAGCCCGATGTCAACGTTACGCGTCCTTCTAGAGCTGTTCCTTCGGAAGCCTTCCAGTCCACTGCACCTTCATAAATTGCGTTATTTGGGCATTCTGGTTCGCATGCCCCGCAATTAATACATTCATCAGTTATTTTGATAGCCATTGCTATATTATTTTTAATTTTGTGCAAAATTACGAAAAATAAGATAAGTAATGATTAATCAAGATAAAATTTCTGGACTGACAAATGTTGGTAGTTTTTTAAACAACTATTTAACTCAATCACCTGATACTTATAATACTAAACAACAAGAATTGCAAGCCATCCTTAAGCGCTCGGAGGTCGAAAACCCTTGGTTTGATGAGTCTAATTTGCGTTTTGCTTTAGAAAGTTGGGCATCTTTGCTTAATACCTCAGCTCTAGAGACATGGTTGTCGAAGTATCATTTTGAATCAAAAAACAAAAGAGTAGGCCTTATCTTGGCGGGTAATATCCCTATGGTTGGCTGGCATGACGTGATGTCGGTGATATTGTCTGGCAACATTCCGATTATAAAACTATCATCTAAAGACCGATGGTTAATTCCATTTTTGTTAAAACTTTGGAATGACAACACCGAAGCTGGTGTCAGCTATGAGTTGGTAGAAAGATTAGAGAATTTTGATGCTGTTATTGCGACCGGTAGCAACAATACGGCGCGTTATCTTGAATATTATTTTAAAGATCATAAAAACATTATCAGAAAGAACCGAACTTCGGTAGCAGTTGTATCGGAGAAGGATAGTGACGAGGATCTTAGAAAACTGGCAGATGATATTTTTATCTATTATGGTCTTGGTTGTCGTAATGTAACACGATTGCTGATCCCTGAAGATTATAAACTCGATCGCTTTTTTGAAAATTTTATTGGATATCAATCAATTATTAATCATAATAAATATGCCAACAACTATGATTACAATCGCGCCGTTTTTCTACTAAATCAAGATAAGTTTTGGGACAATAATTTTGTGATGCTAAAAGAGGATGATAAGTTGTTTAGTCCTTTGGCGGTTATTAATTTTAGTCGTTACAAAAGCCTAGATGAGGTTAAGGCTTACATTAACGATAACGAAGGCGATATACAGGCGGTGGTTACCAATCTAGACTTGGGTACAGAAACCGTAAAACTAGGGGAAGCGCAACAACCAGCATTGGATACCTATGCTGATAATGTCGATACAATGGCATTTTTGGCAGGATTGTAAAACTAATTGGGTACCTATTGATTTTTGAGTTGACTTATTAACTTGATTATAGGTAGCTGAGGTGCTTAGTTATTTTAATTTTGAAACGCCACTAGTCTAAATGCTATTTTTAATTCCCAATTTTAGTATAAAGTTTCAAAGATAAAAAACACTTCGCCCTAGCTATAGCTAGGGCGAAGTCAACAATATTATAGGAAAAATTAAGAAACGCCTTAATATTAAGTAGTAAAATTACTGGAGTTGTACCTCGCCAAGATAAAGACTGTTGCAAGCTTGCTCCCTTTGTGAGCTGTTGATGTAGGCCCAGACCTGCATACTTTGCCCGCTGTAGATACTTGGTAGGTTAATACTTATACTTTCGGCGTTGCGTGTTGCAATGTTTTCAAAAATTGCAAAAGCCTTATCGATACTGCTGTAGGATACGATATTGATTTGCTCGTCTATTGATGCATTACCTTGGTCGGCGTTGTTGGTCCAGGTAAGATTGAGTACTTCGTTGGATGCAGCTGTGATATTGGCATTCTGAAAGCCTGTTAAGTCCCCTTTGGTTATAAGAACTTTGTTGTACATTAACTCTGGTAGACCTGCTACGATCTGTACAGCTTCGTACAAAATATAGGATAACGCTAAGTTAATTCTCGACTTCGCACCTCTTCCATTGACATAAAAGCGCGATTGTATAGCATTGAGGGGTGTAAGAAAAGCAATTGTTAAAGCAAACTTTAGCTGTTGTTGGACTTGCTTCTCTATTGGTGCTTTTTGTGATGGTTTTGGAAGGCTTCGGATAATGTCTTTGCCTCTCCAAATAGCGCCCACTATGATGCCAACTTTACCTGAGAATCCGCCAAGTATTCCTTTGTGAATTTGTGCGATAATTTGTAGTTTTTATATGTTAGTAGAGCAAATTTATATCAAAAAAACATTGCTTTTTCGTTTTTAAAATTTTGGATTTTTTATATTGGCTTATGACCAATATCGACCATATTATTATAAGCTTTGTTCGGTGCTTCTTCGGTACTTGTTCGATAATTACTCAATAAAATGCCATTTTTAGGAACAAGACTCGAACAAGACTCGAAGGAAACTCAAATGGTTGTGAGTTTTTGTTTAAGCTTGGTTGCTGAGCGGAGTTGAAGTGCCGAAGTGCCAAAGCATGGATATTGCGGTAAAAAACAACTTCCCAACATCTAGTGGTGTTGGGAAGTGTTGTTAGAGTTGTGAGGCTTTTATTAGTTGTTCAATAAAAGAGCGTGGGCAGTATATCTTGCGACCGATATGGATCTTAGGGATTATGTTGCGCTTACGTTGGCGATAAGGTGTGCTGTCGATACAATGTAACATCTGTTTGAGATCTGCATTGTCTAGTAAGCTTATTGCTGATATATCTTTTTTAATGAATTTTAGTAGTCTTTCATTAAGTTGATCAATACCACGGGATAGCTGGTATAGTGCCTCTTCTACACTGAGGCTTTTGTTTTTTGTTTCCATGATTTGTTTTTTTTCTATCAATAAAGTTAAATAATATTTTTCTCTTAAATACAAATTGTAGTGTATAAAATTAAGTATGATTTTGCTTTTTTAATAAGTATTATTGGTTGAGGTCTTATCCGTGTTGAACATTAGGTATAATTACTATAAATAAAAATGAGGTAAAAACCCCTAATGTTTTTTGGTGAAGAAGAACCAATTTAGTTCCGTGATAAAATGGATTTGTTTTGATTGTAATAAAATCCTAAAACGTCTTTATGTTTTAAATTAAATAGGAGTGTTCTAGATGATTTTTGGGTGTTTTCGAGTCTACAATTAGTGATGAAAGATGTTTTTTTATGCAAAAAAGAGATGTTATAAATAAAAAAACAAGCCAAAGTAGTATGATGGATTTTTTATAAGTAACTGATAATCATGTGTACTTTTTTGTAAAATAATTTGTCCACCCCTTTGTCCACCCCTTTTTTTTCTTTTTTTAATAAAAAATTGTTGATTTGATGAAAATAGTGTTAGAAAGTATTAACAATCATAATAAAAGCATTAAAAACCAAGCTTAAAAAATCTATAATAAATACAAACAATAATAACTAAAAAAAGCATCATGAAAAACAACTACATTTTAAGCCTCATCTTGATGATGATAAATCTATTGGGCTATAGCCAAACAAGTACAGAGACTTTTGAGACAGAATCCCATGGTAGTACCTCTTTTACGGATAACGGGGTTGTATTTAACATTAAATCAAATGTTGGTACTTTTAAAGTACAAGGAAGTTTTCCAGGTACTGGTTGGAGTGGTACAGCTAATGATAATAAATATATCGATAATGATAATAGTTCCGGTAGCGCTCAATCTTTTAGCATTAAGACCACCTCCAATCTCTTCAAAGTGAATAGGTTTTGGATGTACCTTTCGAGCCCTACGCTTGACTTGACTGTAAGTGGAAGTTTAACAGTAACTGGTAAATTGAGTGGTGTTACTAAGTTTACTCAAACAAAGACCAATGGTTTTACAACTTCAATGCAGAATTATAATGGTTTTACGTTAATAGATTTGACTAACCTTAATGGGCAGAATTACTCTAACATCGTCATCGATGAGCTGGTACTTACTCTTGGTGGAAATTTTACTTATGCGAGTTTGGATGCCTTTACGTGGGTAAAAGATTCTGATACAGTCAATCCAAAGGTTACATTATCTAACCAAACCAATGTAAGTTGTAATGGTGGAAATAATGGCTCGTTAACAGTAAGTGTTACTGGAGGTAGTGCTCCTTATAGTTATGCTTGGTCACCAAGTGGAGGTACATCTGCTACAGCAACAGGATTGTCAGCTGGTACATATACTGTTACAGTGACAGACGCTCATGGAGGCACGGGAAGCGGATCATATACTATCACCCAACCAACAGCTTTAGCAGCTACTATAGCAAAAACAGATGTTAGCTGTAATGGAGGTGCTAATGGTACAGCAACAGTAATACCATCGGGTGGAACAGCAGCTTATACTTATTCTTGGGCACCAAGTGGTGGTACGGCAGCAACAGCAACAGGATTACCAGTAGGTGTTTATACATGTACAATAACAGATGAAAAAGGATGCAGTATTACAAGATCTGTAACGATATTGCAACCAACAGCATTAACAGCCACTACGTCTCAAACTAATGTAAGTTGTAATGGCGGTGCTCATGGTACTGCAACAGTAACACCATCGGGTGGAACAAGACCATATAATTATTTTTGGTCGAATGGCGTTACAGCTGCAACAGCAACAGGCTTATCCGCAGGGACATATACTTGTACAATAACGGATGCTAATGCTTGTCAAATTACAAGATCAGTAACGATTACTCAACCAACAGCATTAACAGCCACTACGTCTCAAACTAATGTTAGTTGTAATGGTGGTGCTAATGGCACAGCTAGTGTAGCCGTAACAGGAGGTACACCTAGTTATACCTACTCTTGGGCACCAAGTGGTGGTACAGCAGCGACCGCAACAGGCTTAGCTGTGGGGACATATACTTGTACGATAACGGATGCTAATGCTTGTCAAATTACAAGATCAGTAACAATTACAGAATCCCAACCAATAAGTGTTAGTGTGACAGGTAATGAAACCTGCGAAAATAATGTTGCGAACTTAACAGCCACGGGTGCCGATGCATATAATTGGTATAACCAAGTTACTGATGTTAATCCTTTTTATATAGGATCAACCTTTGTAACACCAGTCTTGACAAATAATGCTAACTATTATGTGAAAGGTCTAAAGCTAGACACAGCACAATCTTTAGAAACAACATTTGTTGCTGGTAATAACCATAGAGGTAATATGATTAATGTGACGGCACAAAAAGACCTTTTAATTGATTCTTTTGATGTTTCTCCACAAGCAAATACTACAATAGAAGTTTATTATAAAGAAGGTACTTATAATGGATATACGGCTACTCCTTCAGCTTGGACCAAGTTAGGAAGTGTCCCGGTAGTCTACACAGGTAATCCAGTTAATTTAAAGCCAGGATCTATTACAATACCAGCTGGTAAGACGTATGCATTTTATATTACATCAAGTAATATTAACGTTTCGTTAAACTATTCAAACGGTACAGGTAATGATGTTTTTGCAGATGCTAATATGACAATTAATGCTGGTATTGGATTAGAGTATCCGTTTACTGCTGGTACCAATATAGTGTATAACCCTAGGATATTCAATGGTCGTATTCATTATCAAGTGATCGCTTGCGCTAGTCCTATGCAGTCAGTTGTAGTAAATGTAACATCGACTGATGCACCAACAGGCGATGCAGAACAAAGCTTTAATCTAAATGATACGTTAGCAACACTTGTGGTTAATGGACAAAACATCAAATGGTATGCGACGCAAGCGGATGCACAAACACACGTTAACGCATTAGCAAACACAACAGTTATTGTGAATAATACCACTTATTATGCAACACAAACTGTAGGACAATGTGAGTCTAGTACTGCGTTAGCTGTGAAAGCTTATAATGCGACTTTAGCAGTTGGCGCAAGCAATAAGACTAAAGCAATACAACTATATCCTAATCCTGTTAGAGATATCTTAAATCTAAAAACAGATGAGAAAATAATAAGTGTCGATGTTTTTGGTATCGATGGCAAAAAACTAATGAATAAAGCACGGGTAACTACTAATAACCAACTGGATGTCCATAACCTAACACAAGGTACATACATCCTTTATGTAACAACCGAAACTAAAAAGGAGACGATTAAGTTTATAAAACAATAGTGATTTTTAAGTATGTTTGTTATGAAGCAGACCGCCTCGGCGGTCTGTTTTTTTTTATTTTTTCTCAGGAATGGCTTCGTTGGTGGTTTTTATTTGGATATTGTTGCCATCTTGTTTTAGAAATAAAGAAGCTGGTTTATTATTATTAGACACTATCCCTTTAAGTGTGTAAGTTAAAAAGTTAGGGCTTGGATTTTATAATCTGA
>NZ_DAMBQF010000043.1:0-11890 GCF_032062245.1 Soonwooa sp. | reverse complement strand
CAAAATTTTTCAGAATAACTTTTCAACTTACACAGTTAGTGAGATACTACCTTTTGAAAGGCATAACAAGTTCGCTAGATACGATATCTTTAATTTCCGAATTATCAAATCCTGTCATGCTAATACTTTCCAAATCTGCATCTTTTGGAAGCTCGTGGTGGACGCCCCAATATTTTCTTGATAGTACTAACTCTTGTAGACTTTCAAGATTTCTAATATTCTTCCTTGATGGTGCATTTTGTTTCAGGATTGCCCAGTTTTCATTTATTTTAGTAGATGTTGGTGTAACCTATCTTCGTCACCATTGACTCCGAGGAATAAAATGACTTTATTATGACTTAAAATATCCACAAAACAAGAAGTTTCGCTTTCTCTATTGTATCAATATTTTCTTGCGATCTTTTTAATTTTCGCATAATCTAGTGCTTGGTCAAGTTCATAAAAAGCATTGTCATTGTAAGAAAAGTAATTCATGCTTGCATGATTCGGGTAGAGTCCAAAAATAGCATCTGGGTTTATTTGGTTTTGTGCTTTACTATTGAGGATATCTCCATAAAAGTTTTTGTCCCAGAGTAAACTTGACGATACTTCTTCGGTGTTATAAAAATGAAATTTCAGCAATTCGATATTGTTTTCTGTGGTATCAAATTTTTCTGAAGTTGCCGCTTTTTTGTTTGTACCATTATACAAGCCAATTGTATAGATTCTAGCGCTCCAATTATATTTTTTGAAATCTCTGTTTTCATTTTTTAAATAAAGTAATGTCGCAACAATTGCTAAAAGTATAAATCCTAAAACTAAATTTATGATATTCTGTCGATCGTACAAGCCGCTGTTTGATTTTAATGATTCCATCCTTTTCCGTAATAATAAAGTAAATTAAAAAGAACTATCCATACCAAAGTTATGGCTCCACAAGCGATACTTGTTAGCTTAAATATTTTCTTTTCATTGGTATTGTTTTTACTGATTAAAAATATGCAGGATGCTAATAATGTAATCGTTGCAGGTGTTGTGAAACTATTTATGAAAACACCCAAATTGAGATAATCCACTAACAACTGTAAGGAGACTGCAATTGCAATAAGAATTTAGAATGTTAGGACAACTTTCATAAATTTTATTTAAAATAAAAGAACACGCTAATATAAGTTTTCAAAACTACAACTTCTTCCAAATCATCACATAGTCGTTCTTGGCGAGGATTTGATACTTTTGGCTTTTATTTCCGTAACGGAAAGTTCTTTGGACTTCTTTTGGAATTTTTGGATCTGTAAAACTAATTTCCATAAGCTTGTTAGTTTTATTATAATGATAAGTCCCGAAATAATGTCCTTGCGCGGGCGTTCCGCACCAACCCGAAGCCGAACCATCTATTTGATATTCGATATCAAGTTTGGATTTTGGCAGAAAGCTAAATCGAACACTACGATTTTCAAAGATGGGCTCATAGTAAGGCACATAATCCCAAGGAACGCCGTAGATTAAGCTTTGTAGGTCTTTCGAGTATTTGGAAATGTCTTGATCCTGCCCAATACGTCGAGTAAGAAGTTGGTGGTCATTGAAATTATTAACGGTCCAAAAATCGGAGTTGTATTCTAAATCTTTTGTTGTCAAATCATTTTGATTAATGCCAATTTCTTTGATGATGTTGTCGAACTTCTTTTGTCGATCAGCAAGATCATAATTTGGATTGCTTTTGCCGACTTCCGAAGTTACTTCTTTGATAATTTTTAGTTTTAAAACTTTGTCATTGTAGTCCGTTATATCGAAAATTTGTTCGAGGCTAGCTTGTGCTTTTGTGGCTTTAGCAGAGAGTTTTAGTTGATTATTTTCGAGCTTCCAAGTTCCAGAAATTGCTTTGTCAAATGCAGAATCTGTTTTGATATCAAAAAGCTGTGTCGTGAATTGATTGTTGGCTTTCAAATCCAGTTTGGTGTACAAATCAGATCTTTGGTTGTAGAATATTTTTATAGAATCGCTTTTCATGATGGCAGCATGATTATTTTTCCAGTCCTTTCCGGCGTGAAAGCTATTGTTGGTTTGCAAAAGTCCAGAAAGTATCCAAGCGCCAGTGAGCTTTTGAGCTTTTGGTGTTGCTTTTGTTTCTGGTTTTTTGTTGCATGACCAAACTAAACTTAGTATCACAATCGGGATTAAAATTCGTAGAAGTTTAGTGACTTTCATCTTTTCATTTTATCATCGAATTAAATATAAGACTTTTTGCTTTTTATCGGTGTTAAATTAATTCTTGGCTTTATGTAACAAAATCGGTTTCTGAAGCGTCTTATTTATTTACGGTTTAAGAATTTTGATTTACGATCTGATATTTATTGGTTGCTGAGCGAAGTCAAAGCGCTTTTGTTTAGAATAGTGATTTCGGCTACACTCAAGTACCATTGCATAGTCGCGTGAGCGATGGCAGCGGATATCCTTTTGGGGTGGCGCGAGGCGGCGGAGCGCAGCGGAGCCGTCCGAACGACACACTAAAAGATAGTAGCGGACGTAGCGACCCTCGTTGAGTAGTGGATTTTGGCTCGGCGAAACGAGGGACACGCCAAAAAAAATGAGTAACTTTACATAACTTAAATATTATTATGAAGAAAATAATTACTACAGTTTCAATTTTACTAATGATGACAGCAGTGAATGCACAAAAATACGAACTTCAACACCTTACCGATCCTAGTGGATATCAATATGACAGCGTAAAAAATGACGCTAATGGTGTTAGAATATATACTCTTAAAAATGGCTTAAAAGTCTATCTTGCCAAAAACGAAGATGCGCCACGTATCCAAACTTACATCCCTGTAAGAACGGGCTCTAACCAAGATCCTGCGGACAATACTGGTCTTGCGCATTATTTGGAGCACATGGTTTTCAAAGGAACGTCAAAGTTGGGGACGCAAGATTGGGTAAAAGAAAAAGCTTTGCTACAGCAGATTTCGGACCTTTATGAGCAGCATAAAGCAGATAAAGATCCAGAGAAAAAGAAAGCGCTTTACAAAAAAATCGATGAGATTTCGCAAGAAGCTTCAAAATATGCCATCGCTAACGAGTATGACAAAGCGATTTCGTCTTTGGGAGCGACAGGAACTAATGCGCACACTTGGCTAGACGAAACGGTTTACAAAAATAATATTCCATCTAACGAATTAGAAAAATGGCTAAAAGTTGAGAAAGAGCGTTTCTCAGAATTGGTGTTGAGATTATTCCATACCGAATTGGAAGCCGTTTACGAAGAGTACAACCGTGCGCAAGATAACGATGGACGTTTGGTTAACTACGAGTTGATGGACGCTTTGTTTCCAAAACATCCTAACGGACAACAAACAACAATTGGTACTTCAGAACACTTGAAAAATCCTTCTATGGAGGCGATTCACAAGTATTTTGATACTTATTACGTGCCTAATAATATGGCGGTTGTTTTAGTAGGCGATATCGATTTTGATAAAACGATTAAGTTAGTCGATCAATATTTTGGAACTTTTAAATATAAAGAACTTCCGAAAAAGCAATTGCCAGTAGAAGCGCCAATGACTTCAGTGGTTTCTAGAACAGTGAAAAGTCCATCTACACCACGATTGACAATGGCTTGGAGAACGGATTCTTACGGAACTAAAGAAGCGCGTCTTGCTGATATGGTAGCCAATATTTTGAGTAACAATGGCGAGGCTGGACTTATCGACCTGAACATCAACCAACAACAAAAAGCTTTGGGAGCTTATGCTTATGCTTCGCCTTTCAAATATTATGGAAATATTACAATGGCGATTGTTCCGAAAGAAGGTCAATCTATGGAAGATGCTAAAAAATTATTGTTAAATCAAATTGATTTGATTAAAAAAGGAGACTTCCCAGATTGGATGTTGCCAGCGATTATCAATGATATGAAGGTTCAACGTCTTAAAGGTTGGGAGACTGCGGATGGGCTTGCAACAACACTTTACAATGCTTACATTAAAAATGTAAATTGGGAGGATGAACTAAATGATATCAACGAATACGAAAAAATTACTAAAGCCGATGTTGTTAAATTTGCTAATGACTTCTTCAAAGATAACTACGCGGTTGTGTACAAAGAAAAAGGTGTTAATGACAAATTGGTTCGTGTTGAAAATCCAGGTATTACACCGATTAAACTAAATAGAGAAGCACAATCGCCTTTCCTTAAAGATATTCTTAACGCAAAAGTTGGCGATATCAAACCTCAGTTTATCGATTATCAAACTGCGATAAAAACAGATAAGATAAAAGATAAAAAAATCAGCTTTGTTGATAACAAATACAATGAAGTTGCACAAGTTAGTTATGTCTATCCAATGGGATCTGACAATGACAAAGAAATGTCTTTAGCAGTTTCGGTTTTACAATATTTAGGAACGTCGAAATATACACCTGAGCAACTAAAAGGAGAGTTCTATAAACTAGGAATTGCTAACAGTTTTAGAACTGGGAATGACCAAATCATCATTACGTTGACAGGTCTAGAAAGCAACATGAAAAAAGGTGTAGAACTTCTTAACCATTGGATTGCTGATGTTAAACCAGATCAAGCCATCTATGACAAAACGGTTAAAACAATTCTTGAAGGTCGCGAAGTCGCAAAAAAAGACAAAACAAGAATTATGGCTGCTTTGAGCAACTATGCGAAGTATGGAAAAGAAAGCCGTTTTAGCGATGTTATTTCTAAAGAAAATTTAGAAAGTATTAAGGTTGCTGATTTGATGTCAAAAATTAAAAACCTTAACAAATATCCTTACGAAGTTTTCCTGTACGGAAAAGACGAAAAATCTTTGAAAAACGATGTTAAACCTTACATCCAAACAGCAAGTTTAACAGCGCCAAAAGCTAAAGAATATCCAGAACCAGCAACGTCTGGACATGTATATTTCACGAACTATGACATGGTACAAACCGAAATGTCAAGAGTAGCGAAAGCCAGCAATGTTAATACAAAAGACTTCGGGAAAATCAATGTGTTTAACGAATATTTTGGGCGTGGTTTGTCATCAATTGTTTTCCAAGAGATCAGAGAAAGTAAGTCTTTGGCGTATTCTGCTTACGTTTCGTATGCGCCAAGTAATTTATTAAATCACCCGAATTATGTGACGACTTACATCGGTACGCAAGCTAACAAATTGCCACAAGCCGTTAGCGCGATGAATGATTTGATGGCAGAACTTCCGCAGATTCCGGCGCAGTTTGAAAATGCAAAAGGTTCGGCGCTTAAGCAGATTGCGTCTAACAGAATCAACAGAACTAACATTTATTTCAACCAATTGGCGCTGGCGAAGTTGGGCATTAACTACGACATCAGAAAAGACACGTATGCAGAAATTCAGTCGTTGACTCTACCAGAGTTGACCAATTTCTACAACGGACAAATCAAACCATTGAAATACAACACGGCAATCATCGGGAAAAAGGAAAACCTAAATATGGACGCTATCAACAAGATGGGCGACTTCAAAGAGGTAACTTTGGAAGAGATTTTCGGTTACTAATTTTTGGTTATTAAATTATTTGCAGCGACTTCTATTCAGTTAGGAGTCGCTTTTTTTTGGCGTGCCCATTTGCGCTCACTTGGTTCGACGCTGCGCGTCGCCCGCGTTCGCGCTTCAGGTCGGTCTCCGCACAGTCGCTGTGATGCTCGGACGGCTCCGCTACGCTCCGCCGCCTCACATCACGAGCTCCAACAATGCGCTTCGCCCTCACGCAAAGTTGGAATAATTAGAAAAGATTAAATGAATTTAAAGTTCATTAGATTATTTTCACATATTTTAAGAAATTAGTATTAAATTCGTTTTCACTAAAAAGTGAAATTGTGTGCGAGTGGAAAAAACGGATTTTCTTAAACTGTTTTTAATAACGCTTTTGTTGATTTTACAAAAAGTAGAAGCGCAACAAAACCTATTATTTTCAAATGATATCTATAGTGGGATTAGTGCAAGCTCGCTCTCGCCAACACAAACTTACATCAACCCAAATCCTTGGGATATCCAAATATTTTCTGAAGATATTAATGTTTACAATGATTACGCTTATATTTCAAAGGGGAATTTATTGGGATTAATAAAAGAGGAGATTGTCGCTGCTGATCCTAAAAACGGAATAACAGGCGCTAGTCAAGCCCACGTTTTAGATTATTACAATAAGGACTTAGCTAAGCTTTTCTTCAATTCTGATGTTTTGGAACCGTCCTTCTTTCAAATCAAAAATTGGGGAAAACGATTTTAATATTGGACTTTTCACTAGACTTAGAACGCAAACGTCAGTTATCGATTTTGACAATTATTTTAGATTTCAGAGTCAAAATTTGCCGCGACCAGCAGAATATGCCGTAAATCCGTTCAAAACTAGTTTTATGAACTGGGGCGAATTGGGATTAAATTTTGCAACAGAAATTTTTCGTCAGTCAGATTACAAATGGGTTTTGGGTATTAATCTAAAATACGAAATGGGTTTTGATGCTTATAATCTTCAGAATAATAAGGATTTACATATAAGTACAGAAGTTAATGCGCAAAATCATGACCAGACAACAGCTACCAGTTACGACATTGCTGCAAGCTACGTAACCAATTATAATTTCGAAACCAAAAAATATGATTTTAAGCAACAAGGAAGTGGTTTAGGCTTAGATTTAGGCTTAAGTTTTATTAATAAATTTCCGGATTCTGAGGCTTATGATCTTAAGGTAGATTTTAATATTTTGGATATTGGTTATGTTAAATTTAATGGTGAAAATCATGTATTTATCGGCGATACAAAAGTTTTGTTAGATGATAATCCAAAATTTGATAATACCAAGTTCGAGTCGATTAAGCAGTATTTAGGATTGTTGAGTACTGAAGTTTATGGTGATCCTAATAAATCTCACATTTCTGACGGTTTCAAAATTGGGTTACCAACAAGCATTCATTTAGCTTTGAGTAAAAATATTAGACCGAATCACTATTTGAGTTTTAATTGGATACAACGCACACCGATTTTTGAAAATAGTCTTAAAAGAATTAATACATTTTCTGCAACTTATTCAGTTCAAAAACCTGCAATTGCCTATGGTTTTTCAACCGCTTTTTATGATTATAAAAATTTGCAATTTGGCGCTTATCTACGTCTTGGTCCACTTATATTGGGAAGCGAAAATATTTTTCCGCTCTTGTTTAATCATAAAAAATTACACGCCGCCAATTTTTTTATAGGATTAAAGCTGTATCCATTTTGGGATAACGACTTCAAAAGACATCGTCGTGCAAAATGTAATTGTGACTAAGTAAAGCTAAAATCGCCATCGCCATCCGCAAATTCGTAATAGAAGTCGGCGCCAAGCTCTTGTTTTAGCGTTTTGGTGATAAGGTAGTTTCTTCTAAAATATCGTTTGTACAAAGCTTTTACCGATTGTCCTTTTGCTAATTCTTCATTAAGTTGATCATCATAGATTGTCATCATTTTCACTTTGTAATTTTTGATAATTCCCGGAAGTGAAATTGCAACTTTCGATATATCGTCCGCAAAATAATAAAGAACTTTAAGATGCGAATTTCGGATAGAACACAAAAAACAAGTTGTCAAAATACCGTCTTCATGAAGCTTTACCCAAAACATTTGATAGGATGCAGAATAAGATGAAAACAAATAATTTGGCTGCTCTTTTTGGGTAGAAAGCCACGGATGCTTCAGGATCCATTCGAAGTCTTTTGAGCTCCTGTGTAATGGATTTTTTTCTTGTTTATCAATGAAAGTTTTTAATTCGTCATCCCAATTATAAGCGATAGAATAATTTAATTTTGATGATTTTGAAATATAAGGAATGACGGGATTTATTAATTTGTCAAATCTTAAAATCCATTTTTTATTTCGATTAAAAACCTCTTTTTTGGCTGGAAGAATTTCCGCAAGATTGGATTTAAAATAATATCGAACGGCTTGTTTGGCTTCGAGATCATCAAAAAGTCCTATCTTTTTATATAGTCCATGCGCACTATCCGTGAATTCGGTGATCATCATTCGTCCATTGTAAGCGGCTTCGGCGGCATACAGAAGTTTTTGCGCAATCTGTTTGCCACGATGTTTTTCGCTGATATACAAAGTCGAAAACCATCCGAAATGGAAAACTTCGCCGTTTGTTTTTGCGATGTCGTCTGGTAAAATCCCAAGATAACCCGTAAGTTCTTCACCTTCATAAGCCAAGAATAATAAAGTATCGTCGTCAGTTGCGCGAGGATTTGCGATGTGCGAGACTTCGCGAAGTTCAGAAATTGGCGCAAACTCAAACTTTTTAAAGGCTTCCGAAGTTGTAAATCCTTTAAGTTGTTTTTTGTTAAGTCCGACAATTTCTATCACAGTTTTCAATTTTAAACAAATATAACAAACTTGATTTTTAAAACGAAACTAATCATCGCAAAAGGCTAATGATTTCTAATTTAATTCGGTGTTTTCCAATTAATTTTAGCAAGTTGTAATAGATGATTTCGTTTTTGATGACTTGCTTTGCAGAATAATTTTCGACTTCAAGCGGAATCCGTTGCAAGTTTTTGAAACGTGAATCGAGCTTAAGACCAGCTGCACCAAAAGTATATTGAAGTCGTGGATTAGCTTTTGATAGTTTTTCGAAGAAATCATTTTTTACTCCAAAGTCCGTGAATGGAAAAGCAAACGAATCATTATTTAATCCTAAATTTTCTAGAAAATCCAAAGCTTTTTGCGTGTTGTCAAGTTGCCCATCAAGACTTAATTCTTGATACAAAGGATGATCCCAACCATGCGCCGAAATTCCAAAGCCGTCTTGTTTTAATTTTAATAATTCATCAGTCGTGAGATAAACTTTATTTTGTGCTAAATAAGTTTTAAAATCGATGTTCAAAAAAGTTGCAAGCTCATCCAGAAGATTTTGATTTTCAAATTTAATGGAAAGAAGATTTTTTTTGATATCCGAAACAACTGGATTTAGTTGTAAACTTTTAAAACTTGAAATCTGTTGTAGAAGATCTTTATTTTCTTCAATTTTTGAAATCAAAAGACTTGCTTTGCAACGCCACATGAGGTCTTTATTATCAATAAATTTGGGATTGATAAAGTTGATCGCGTAGATTCCTTTTTGTTTTAAAATAGGTGCGATGACATCATGGAAATCAGAATAGCCATCATCAAAAGTCAATAATAGGTTTGGTTTTCCTATTTTATTTTTGCTTGTTTTTCTTTCTAAAAAAGTCTCCCAATCGATAAAGTCAAAAGCTTTAGAAAGCTCGTCCACATCTTTAATAAAAGTTTTCGAACTTCGATAGGGGAAAAGGTGTTGGACATGTTTTAGCTTTTCGTCACTTACGCTGTGATAGACGATAACTAGATCTCGGTAAGGAGGATACTTTGCAAGTGTCTCCAAAGAAAAAGAACTCAAAAAAATTGAAGCCGATTTATAAAAGATAGATTTTGCGCTCACTATAAAAAAAACATTGTCAAAGCTTTCGCCTTGACAATGTTAAGAAAATATTATCTAATACTTGTAATCGTATTTTAAAAACTATTTAATAATTTTCATTTCGTTAAGAAGCCATTTAGCATCTGCAAATTTATCAACGATAAACAAGATGTATTTGGTGTCCACCATAATGTTACGACTGAATTTTGGATCATAGTTGATGTCACTCATTGTGCCTTCCCATTGTCTGTCAAAATTAAGACCAACCAAGTTACCATAAGCGTCTAAAGCAGGTGAGCCCGAATTACCGCCTGTTGTATGATTGGTCGCTGTAAAGTTAACAGGGACGTCGCCAGTTTTGTCCTTGTAGATTCCGTAATCTTTAGCATTATAAAGACTGATCAACTTTTTAGGAACGTCAAATTCGTAATCTCCAAGAACATATTTTTCCATAACGCCAGCTAGGTTTGTCTTGTAACCGTAGCTAACAGCATCGCGAGGATTAGAGCCTTTTACTTTTCCGTAAGTTACACGAAGTGTTGAGTTAGCATCTGGGAAGAATTTTCTGTCTTTATCCGTTGCCATTTGTTGTGCCATAAAGGTCTTTTGCAAGGTATCGATCTCAGCTTGTAGACTTGTAACTTTGCTGTGTGTTGTGCTAACATAAGCGCCTTTAATATTGTTCCAAAGTTGGATTAAAGGATCGTTTTTCAAAGCTTTAACAAGGCTCGCTTGGTCAGCAAATACTTTGTTGATGTCACTATAAGTTGTTGCGCCGTTTACATGGGCTTGGCCTGTGATAATCGAGTTTTTAGCATAGTTTTCTAGTACGGCAACATTCGCTTTTGCATCTTTAAACTTTTCTAAACCACTTGGTAAAAACTGAGGTGCAGATTTAGTAGCATACAAAGCCAAAACTTGAGCCGTTACTTTGGCGTCCAAATCGCTTTCATAATCTTTGTAGATATCTGACAATCTGGTTTTGAAACCGTCCAAAGACTTCGCATTGAAAGTCCCGTTGTCAACAGCTTCAACATAGCTAGAGAACAAACTTGCCAAGGCTAGCGTCTCAGCATTTCGTGGTAATTCAGAATAATAAGCTCTGTTAAGGGCGTAAGGTGCTTGTTCGTTATAAGCTTTGTTTAATCCGTCAATTGTTGCTTTTATTTGAGGGTTTTTCGAAATCAAAGATTGCTCGTATTGTTGTTTTTTACCAACTGCATTTGATTTTTTAAGACCTTCGACCTCGCCAATCCATTTTTTCCAAGAGTTGGCGATACGCGCATATTTGGAAGCGTATTTAATTCTTGTTGCATTGTCTACTCTCATTTTTTCGTCAAGAACTTTCAAGGTCACATCGCGCACTGAAATCATTGCAGGATCGGTTTCGTTCATGATTTTTTCTACAGCAATAGCTGGAAGATATTCGGTTGTTCTTCCTGGGAAACCAAATACAAACGTGAAATCATTTTCTTGTTTGTCTTTGATAGAAATAGGCAAGAAGTGTTTTGGTTTGTAAGGGACGTTATCTTTCGAATATTCCGCGGGTTTGTTATTTTTGTCAGCATAGATTCTGAACATCGAGAAATCTCCTGTGTGACGTGGCCAAACCCAGTTGTCAGTATCGCTACCAAATTTACCAATGCTTTGCGGTGGTGCGCCAACTAGGCGAATGTCTTTGTAGGTCTCGATAACGTAAGCATAATATTTGTTACCGTAATACATCGATTTTACAGTAACTTTTTGATAATTTTCAACTTTTTGAGAAGCGATGTAGGCCTCTGTATTTTGTTTTACTTTCGCATCAAGAGCAGCGCCTGTTAGTCCGTCTGTCCCAGCCAAAATCTGTGGCGTCACTTCTTTGATGTCCGCGATAAAGTCTACAGTTACTCCAGGATTTGGAAGTTCGCCTTCCATATTTTTAGCCCAAAAACCGTTGGTTAAGAGATCATTTTCTACCGTCGAATGTGACTGAATATTATCATAACCACAGTGGTGATTGGTCAATAATAAACCTTGCCCTGAGATAACTTCGGCAGTACATCCACCATCGAATTGTACCACAGCATCTTTGATGCTCGCTTTGCTAGGGTCAAAAATATCTTTCGCAGAGATTTTCATACCCAAATCTTTCATTTCCTTTTCATTAAGTTCTGTAGGCATCCACATACCGCCGTATTGTTGAGCAAAAGCCATTGCGGCAGGTAGTAAGATTGCTGATAATAGAAGTTTACTTTTCATTTCTTAGCATTAAAATTGAGCCAATTTACGCATTTTTATCGGAACGGGATTTTATATACTTTGAAAACTAAATTGTTTTTTAGGAGCTAATCCCGCTATCAGCTTTATCTTTCGTCTTGTCGCTCGGACGGCTCTGCTACGCTCCGTCGCCTCACGCCAATCCCAAAGGATGCCGCTTCTATGGTAAGTTTGCATTAGGATAATTAAGGAAGTAAATTA
>NZ_DAMBQF010000042.1:0-13939 GCF_032062245.1 Soonwooa sp. | reverse complement strand
TCATAATTCATAATTCATAATTCATAATTCATAATTCATAATTCATAATTCATAAGTAAAACTTCAATTTTCTCTCTCGCTTAAAATCCTTACTTTTGCACCGTAAAATTTAAGACATGGTTTCAGTACAAGGTTTAGGGCTTCATCACTCCGGAAATTATCTTTTTAGAGATGTGAATTTCACTATTAAAAAAGATGACAAAGTCGGATTGGTAGGTAAAAATGGAGCAGGAAAATCTACACTTCTTAAAATACTTTCAAAAGAAATTACTTTTTTTGAAGGCAACGTTGTTACAGAAGGTAATATCACGATTGGTTTTCTAAAACAAGATTTAGATTTTGTAAAAGGTAGAACTGTTTGGAACGAAACCATGCAAGCCTTTGAGCAAATTAATGCTTGGAAGGACGAATTAGAAGAGGTTAACCACCAATTAGCAACCAGAACAGATTACGAAAGCGACGCTTACTCTGACCTTATTCAGAAAATGACAGAGCTAAACGATTTGTTGATGAATCACGATGCCTACAACCTAGAAGGCGATGTAGAAAAGGTTTTATTTGGACTTGGTTTCAAAGCGGATGATTTTCATAAAATCACTGACGAGTTTTCTGGTGGATGGAGAATGCGTATCGAATTGGCGAAGCTTTTACTTCAAAAAAATGATTTAATGCTTCTCGATGAGCCAACCAACCACTTGGATATGGAATCCATTATTTGGTTAGAAAACTTTTTGAAAGATTACAATGGCGCGATTGTTTTGGTAAGTCACGATAAGCAGTTTATGACTGCAGTTTGTAACAGAACTTTTGATGTTAACAACAAAAAAGTGGACGATTACAAAGCCAATTATTCCAAATACTTGGTGATGCGTGAAGAACGTCGCGAGAAGTTATCACAAGCGAAGAAAAACCAAGATGCGGAAATTAAACAGATGGAAGACAACATCAACAAGTTCCGTGCAAGTGCGACCAAAGCTTCTTTTGCGCAATCTTTAATTAAAAAATTAGAAAAAATAGAACGTATCGAAATCGACAACGAGGACGTTTCTAAATTTAATATTCGATTTGTACAATCTGTCGTTCCGGGTAAAGTGGTTTTCGAAGCCGAAAAATTAGGAAAAGCTTACGGTCAAAAACAGATTTTTGATGATGTCGATTTCTTTGTACAACGTGGCGATCGTATCGCTTTGTTGGGACAAAATGGTCAAGGTAAGACGACTTTAGCTAAAATTTTGGCTGGCGAAATTAAAGACTATTCCGGAAATCGGACTTTGGGACACAATGTTAATATTGGTTATTTTGCTCAAAATCAGGAAGAAGTTTTAACACCAGACAAAACGGTTCTTCAGGAGGCGGAAGATTCAGCAACCGAAGAAACGAGACCTAGAGTTCGTGACCTTTTAGGATCTTTCTTGTTTCAAGGGGAAGATGTTACCAAAAAGACGAAAGTCCTTTCGGGTGGAGAACGTAACCGTCTTGCACTTTGTAAGTTGTTGTTGCGTCCTTTCAATACGTTGATTATGGACGAACCTACCAACCACTTGGACATTCAATCTAAAGAAATCATCAAATTATCGCTTCAAAAGTTTGAAGGAACCTTGATTGTTATTTCTCACGACCGTGAATTCTTGCAAGGTCTTTGTGATAAAATCTTTGAATTCCGTGATGGAAAAATGAAGGAATTCTTAGGAAACATCGACGAATATCTAGAGTTCCGTCAAAAAGAAAGTATCCGCGAAATCTCTGCTGAAAAAGCAAAACTTCATGGTGAAGAAGCCAAAGTTGAACAATCAAAAAAAGAAGAAAAACCTGTTGAAAAGGAAGTTTCTACTAATTCTGGTTTTGTAACTAAAGAACAAAAAGCAGTTTTAAATAAGATTAAAAAAGTGGAAGAAAAAATTTCGGAGCTTGAAACCAAGGTTTCGGAATTTGAAGCGCAGTTCACGAAAAGTAATCCTTCGGACGAAACTTTAGAACAATACAACAAGACAAAGGAAAAACTTGATCTTGCGTTGCAAGAATGGGAATATTTGTCAGAACAAACTTCATAAATAGAAATGTTTAGTTCTGTTAGATCTTAAAAATCTTTACCGATAAACATTTTTTTTAACAAATAAAACATAAAATCCTTCAAAAATTTTGAAGGATTTTTTTTGAGTTTAAAATTATAGCTTAAATTCGCAAAAACTAAACTATCCATGACATTCCCCACAAAAAATTTGATTGCAGTAAGCTTTCTTTGTAGCGCTTCATTATTTTCTCAACAAAAAGACAGCTTAGCAATTGATAGCCTAATAACATCCGAAATAAAAACTCAAACCTACAACATATCCGATACCGAAACCATTACTTATAAAAAACCAAAAGTCTGGGATTTGGTTAATAAAATACCAAATAATTTTATTGGGACTGCTACAGATGTTGTCTCGAAAGAGGTCTGCCCTTATTCTTTAGCTTCACTTGGACTGACATTAGCAATGTTACCAGCCGATCCTTGGATTATCCGTAACAGTCGAAGTTTCGGGCAAGATTTAGGTTTATCAGAAGATCATTTTTACAAAGATTTGGGGCCTTTAAAAATTATCCCTGGGAATGTCAATTCCGCATTTTATTTCCTTGGTAATGGGATGACCGTAGTTTTACTTTCTGGTGGAATGTTAACTTACGGATTAATAAAAAATGACTACCGATCATTAAGTACGTCGATGCAATTATTAGAAAGTATTGCTGTTTCAGGACTATTTTCTCAACCAATAAAAAGACTAACAGGGCGCGAAAGTCCTTTTATAACTATTAACGATGGACGCGAACATAGCCATTGGAAATTTGCCCCAAGCTTTAAAGCTTTTCAAAATGACACCTCGCGTTATGACGCGATGCCATCTGGACATTTGATGACTGCAATGTCTGCATTAACCGTACTTACCGAAAATTACCCCGAAAAAAAATGGATAAAGCCAGTAGGTTATTCGTTACTTGGTCTTTTAGCTTTCGAAATGATGCAAAGTAAAGTCCACTGGGCATCCGACTATCCTATTGCCATACTTTTAGGTTATGTTATCGGAAAAAATATTGCTAAATCTAGAATCATTAAAAATGATAAAAACATCGCTAGCAAAACAAAAAAATACAAAGTACAATTAACAGCAGCCCAAGTGTACGAGTATAAAACTGTTGGATTAAGCATAAAATTCTAAAGAAACTAACAAATCAAGATAAATCCGTATTTTTGAGTACTTAAACAATTACTCAATGAAATTTATAAAATACTCACTGGTTGCTTTGACCGTTGGTAGCTTTGCTTTTGCGCAGAATCAAAAACTCACGATGGCAGAAGCGGTTAACGGAATACGAAGCAATCTTGCACCCAAAAGCATTTCACAATTTTCGTGGTCAGATGATGGACAATCTTACATCAATTCTGTAAAAAATGCTTATTTAACAACCGATGTTAAGACTAAAAAACAAGATACGTTAATCTCTTTGTCACAACTTAATCAAAACCTTGGAACCGCAAAACTAAAATCGCTTCCAAGAATTAATTTCGTTGGTCAAAACAAAGCTTATTATGTTAGCGGAAACAAATTAACTTGGTTAACTAAATCTAATAAAACTTGGACAATTGGCGAGTCGATTGCCTTAGGCGAAAACAACGACAACCTTCAACTTTTACAAGACAAAAAAAGTTTAGTTTATACCAAAGACAACAATCTTTTCATCAATCAAAACGGAAAAGAAAGCGCAATAACTAATGACCAAAATAAAGATATCATCAATGGACAATCCGTTCACAGAAACGAATTCGGGATAAAAGGCGGGATTTTCGCAGCACCAAATTCTGAGATGATTGCTTTCTACAGGATGGATCAAAGTATGGTGAAAGATTATCCGATTATCGATTGGTCGGTAACGCCCGCTGTTAACAAGAACATCAAATATCCGATGGCTGGACAAAAGTCGCATGAGGTGACTTTGGGCGTTTACGATGTTAAAAGCAATAAAACCAATTTCCTAAAAATAGATGGCGATAAAGAGCAATATTTAACGGCTATTTCTTGGAGTCCAGATTCTAAATATATTTTCGTGGCGGTGCTTAATCGCGGGCAAAATCACATGAAACTGAATCAATATGACGCAAAAAGCGGAAACTTTATCAAAACTCTTTTTGAAGAAACCAATGACAAATATGTAGAGCCTCAAAATCCAATGCTGTTCTTACCAAATTCTAACACCGATTTTATCTGGCAAAGTCAACGTTCGGGTTACAACCATTTGTTCCATTATAATTTGGAAAAAGGTCTTGTTTCTCAGTTGACAAAAGGCGATTGGTTGGTGACGGAAGTTCTTGGATTTAACGTAAAGCAAAAAGATATCTATTTCATTTCAACTAAAGAAACAGCCTTAGAAAGACACATCTACCGCGTTAACTGGCAGAATCAAAAAATGGAAAGACTAGACAAAGCCGAAGGTATGCACCAAGCGGTTTTATCGAAAGATGGAAGCAAAATCTACGATGTCTACGCCAATGCAACAACGCCACGCGTTGCCAATATTATCCATACCAACAATCTGAAATCCGAAAATATTTTAACTTCAGAAAATCCGCTTAAAAACTACAAGCGTCCTGAAATTAAAAATGTAACGCTAAAAGCCGACGACGGCACAGATCTTTACGGAAAAATAATCCTTCCAACAGACTTCGACCCTAACAAAAAATATCCGACAATTGTCTATTTGTACAATGGTCCGCATTTGCAATTGATCACCAACTCCTTCCCTGCTTCGGGTAATCTTTGGTACGAATATATGGCGCAAAATGGCTACATTATTTTCACGATGGATGGTCGTGGATCGTCTAACAGAGGTCTTAAATTCGAGCAAGCTGTTTTCAGAAACTTGGGCGATACCGAAATGAACGACCAACTAAAAGGCGTTTCTTACCTTAAATCTCTACCTTATGTTGATGCTCAAAATATGGGAATCCACGGCTGGAGTTTTGGCGGTTTTATGACGACTTCCTTTATGTTGAAGCATCCAGAAGTTTTCAAAGCTGGCGTTGCTGGTGGTCCGGTTATCGACTGGAATATGTACGAAATTATGTACACAGAACGTTATATGGACACACCACAAGAAAATCCAGAAGGTTACGCCAAAACCAATCTTTTGGACAAAGTACAAAATCTGAAAGGAAATCTTTTGATGATCCACGGGGCGCAAGACGACGTTGTGGTTTGGCAACATTCCATCGACTTTTTAAAGTCTGCGGTTGACAAAGGCGTGCAGATGGACTATTTCGTTTATCCGGGGCATCAGCATAATGTTATCGGCAAAGATCGTGTCCATTTGATGCAAAAAGTGACCGATTATTTCGATAAACATCTAAAAAAGTAAAACAAAAATCCGTTCTTCATTTTAGGAGAGCGGATTTTTTATTTGGGCGGCATTTCGGGCTATTCAGGGGTTCCGTCTTCAGAAGACTAAACTTTCCCATTCCATTTCTTCAGACCGCTCGCTGCGCTCGCGCCCTTACTATCCCGGCCGCAGATTTCGGATAATAAAAAGCAAGTTAACAACAGTCAACTTGCTTTTATTATTTAAGATTTCTAAAAATCATTTAATAAAACCTCTATTTCTTAACAAAGGTTTGATGTCAGGATTTCTTCCCGTAAACTCTTTAAAAGCTTTATTCAAATCCACCGAATTGCCGACAGACAAAATATATTTACGGAATCTATCACCGTTTTCTCTTGTCAATCCACCATTATCACGAATCCATTCCCAAGCGTCTGCATCCAAAGTTTCAGACCAAATGTAAGCGTAATATCCAGCAGAATATCCGCCTCCCCAGATATGTGCAAAATATGGCGTATGGTATCTCGGCGGAACAGTCCCCAACGTGAAACCATGTTGCAACAAAGACGCTTTTTCAAAATCTAAAGCCGGTTTGAAATCCGAATCTTTAGACACTGTGTGCCAATCCATATCCAAAATCGCTGCAGACACCAATTCCGTGGTCATATAACCTTGGTTAAAAGTCGCTGCTTTTTTAATCTTATCAACCAAAGTCTGCGGAATCGGCTGTTTTGTTTGATAATGAATCGCATAATTTTTAAGAACTACAGGATCCAAAGCCCAATGCTCATTAATCTGAGACGGGAATTCCACAAAGTCTCTCGGCACGTTAGTTCCTGACAAAGACGTATATTTTTGGTTAGCAAAAATCCCATGAATAGAGTGTCCAAACTCATGGAACATCGTTGTCACATCATCATAACTAATCAACGACGCCTTTCCTGGAGCTGGTTTTTGATAGTTATAACAATTCACGATGACAGGTTTGGTCCCCATCATGTGCGACTGCTCGACAAAATTACTCATCCAAGCGCCACCACTTTTAGAATCTCTTGTGTAGAAATCCAAATAATATATCGCCAAAGACTTTCCGTCGTGGTCAAAAACCTCGTAAGTCACAACATCTGGATGATACACCGGAAGATCCGTTCTCTTTTTAAACGTAATACCGTAGAACTTTTCAGCAGCGTAGAACACGCCTTTTTCTAGTACAGTTGTAATTTCAAAATAAGGTTTTATCTCGTTGTCGTCAAGGTCGTACTTCGCTTTTCTAACTTGTTCTGCATAGAAGTTCCAGTCCCAAGGCTCAACTTTGAAACCTCCTTTTTGTTGATTAATCAAATCCTGAATATCATTAGCTTCACGTTTTGCAGTTTCCACCGCAGGTTTCGACAATTGATCCATTAGCTGTTTTGCAGCTTCTGGTGTTTTTGCCATTTGATCTTGCAACTTCCATTCTGCAAAATTTTGTTTCCCCAGAATTTGAGCTTTTTTAAGTCTAAGTTTTGCTAATTTTTCGACTGTATCTCTTGTGTCGTTAGCATCGCCTTTCTCTGCTCTACCCCACGAAGCTTTGAAAAGTTTCTCGCGCGTCGCTCTATTTTTTAGGTTTTGCAACATCGGTTGTTGCGTTGTATTTTGTAAAGCTAAAAGATATTTTCCAGGTTGTCCAGCAGCTTTAGCATCAGCAGCGGCCGCAGAAATTTCGTCTGCAGAAAGGCCATCCAATTCTTTAACATCGGAAATTAAAACACCGCCTTGTTTTCTCGCTTCCAACAATTTGTTAGAAAACTGAGTTGATAATGACGCTAAATCTTGATTAACTTGTTTTAATTCTTCTTTTTTTGCTGCTGAAAGATTAGCACCAGCGATTTCAAAATTCTGCTTATAATATTGTAACAACTTTTTGCTTTCTGGATCTAGACCTTCTTCTTTTATAGATTTTACTTTATTGTAAAGAAATTCGTTTAGATAGATTTTGTCAGAATGAGCCGCAAAAATTGGTGCATATTCTTCATCCAAAGCCTGAATCGTTGGATTGGTATTTGCGCTACTCAAATTATAAAATACAATCTGCGCACGCTTCAAGACTTCACCGCTTTTTTCTAAAGCGACAATGGTGTTCTCAAAAGACGGCACCATACGATTGTTTGCAATCATATTAACCTCTTGCTCTTGCTGTTTTAATCCATAATCGAACGCAGGTTTGAAATCCGAATCTTTAATTTTATCAAACTCTGGTGCTTCATACTGAAGTTTACTTTTGGTCATGAAAGGATTATTTTTCATGGACTCGTCACCAGAAGTATTTTGGTTAGTTGTTGCCACTTCGGTTGTTGAATTTTGTTTCATTGTACTACAAGAAATATTGAAAGCCAAAACAGCCATCAACACGCTAGTTGTTACTTTTTTCATTATAATGATTATTATTGAATATCTAAAGGTAGAAAAAATAATGTGAATGCCGTCCTTTATTTAGACATCATTGGATGTATCAATAGTTTTAGGATCTTCCTCATCATCTTCGCTCCAATAGTTTTCGTCAAAAGATATACTGTCGTAAGCTAACAATTCGGCTTCGCGTTCGAGAGATTCTCGGAGTCCAAAAGATACAATGTCGTTTACTTTTTGTTTGGCAAGTTTCTTTGTTGAAGCTTTATCAAGCAACATAAATCGTTTCCCCATACGACGTGCAGCATAACTTCGCATACCTGTCGCTTTAAGAACATCCACTGCAAGATCAACGGCTGTACCCAGCGTTTCACGATAAATATTATCTACGCCATTATTGATAAAATCGTAAGCGTCTAATCTGTTTTTTGCTCTTACAAAAATTTTCACTTTAGGAAAATTCTCATGAACCCATTCAACAATTAATTTATTTTTTTCGGGATCATCAAGACATAAAATTAACAACGAAGCTTCTTCGATACCAGCTGCTCTCAATAAAGAATTTTTGGTAGCATCGCCGTAATAAACATTAAATCCATTGGATCTAAGCAGTGCTATTCTGTCAGGGTCACTATCCAAAACTGTTGCACGTATACCATTAGCCCTCAACAAACGCCCAACGGTACTTCCAAAATATCCAAAACCGACGATAATTATTTTCCTCTGTGTTATAGGCTCTAATGGCAAAGCGCCTTTATCTTCTTTATTAAATTTATCATCGAGAAAACGTTCTTTAAACATTAATAAAAATGGCGTTATGCACATCGTTATCGCAACAATCGCTAACATTTCGGCGCTTGTTTGTTTATCTATTAAGTACAAACTGGTTGAGAAATTGACCAAAACAAAAGCAAATTCTCCAACTTGCGACAATGCGAAAGCAATGAAGAAACTCTGATTGTTATTCATTTTATAATACTTCGCGATACCAAAAAGTATTAAAGCTTTAACAAACAATACTGCAAAAGCAGTAGAAAAAATAAAAACAGGATCGTTTTTAATAATACTAAAATTAATGGTCGAACCTACGCTTACAAAGAAAACAGCCAATAACAAACCTTTGAATGGATCAATCTGGCTTTCTAACTCATGACGAAACTCACTATTGGCAAGCATAACACCAGCGATAAAAGCACCTAACGCTGGGCTTAATCCTACGGAAATCATCAATTCGGATACGCCAATAACTAGAAATAAAGATGATGCCGTCAATAATTCATTCATCCCAGATTTTGAAACAAATCTTAAAAACGGTACAAAAATATAACGTCCCAAAAGTATTAAAGCGGTTATCCCGACAATCAACGAGAAAGGTTGCAACCAATCTGGTAAATATTGCAGTAATATTTTCTCATGTGAGTTATCTGTATCTAACGGAGAAATAATCGGTAACAACGCCAAAATTGGTATAACCGCAATATCTTGAAATAACAAAATTGAAAACGATGCTTCACCACTTGCTGTCCTGAAAAGATTTTTCTCCTTTAAGGTTTGTAAAACAATTGCTGTCGATGACAATGCAAAACACATCGCAATAACGAAAGCTTTGTTAACACGCCAACCCGCAAAATAAAATATTGCAAATAGAAACAAAATGGACAGCAAGAGTTGACTTAAGCCAAGTCCCAAAATACGTTTCCGAATTGCCCAAAGTTTTTTAGGATCCAGCTCTAATCCTACAAGAAACAACATCATGATAACGCCGAATTCGGTGGCATGCATCACATTATCGGCGGATCGTCCTGTAAGTTTGAGAACAAAAGGACCAATAATTATCCCTCCAAGAATATAACCAATAACCGAACTAAGTCCCAAGCGCTTCACAATAGGAACCATAATAATTGCAGCTCCCAAAAATATTAACGCGATCATTGCAATCGAGCCTTCCATCAGTTATCGAGTATTTTTTTTAATTGGTTTGTAAATGGTTTTATCTCATAGACTTTAAGATCGTCAGCTTGATAAATGTATAATTCGTCTTTCAAAAGCATGTCATTGGACTCAATACTAAGTTTAAGACCAAGCGTCAAATCCGTCAAACCAACCTTATAACGTCCCGTTTTAGAATAACTTTCCTCATTACCGCCAACCGTGACAACAATAGCACATTCTTTTCCTGCTAATGGATTCGGGAAACCTTCATTAAGCCATTTCATATCAAAAACTTCTTCTAGCCAAAGTTTAAGAAGTGGTGGCATACCAAACCAAATCATTGGATAATGAAAAATAATTCTGTCAAAATCTACAATTCTTTTTCGCTCCCGAAATGGCTGAATATGAAAATCTGGATAATCTTCATAAAGATCTCTAAAAACAATATTCGGATTATTTTGGTAGGCTTTTATTAACTCTACATTGGTTGTAGAATGTTCGAAATAAGGATGTGCAAAAAGGACTAAAGTCTTTTTCAAAATTGAGATTTCTGTAAAATTAATTAAATATCAAAAAAAATCCAATCTATCGCTTCGATTTATATAATAAAAAAGCAAGTCCCTATTGAGACTTGCTTGATTTGTATGTTCAAAATTAATTACCAACCGCCGCTGGCACCGCCACCGCCGAAGCTTCCGCCGCCACCAAAGCCGCCAAAACCGCCACCTGATGATCCGCCGCCAAAACCGCCGCCCCCAAAACTACCTGGGAATGGGAAGAATCCGCCACGATATCTTCGACTTCCGCGACGTGACAATATCACATCATCGTCATCGTAATTACCGCCACCCATACCATCGCCACCACCTTTGATGGCGCCGATAAAGATTATTAACAAGACAATTATGAAAAGTATTGTCCCAATATTAACGCCTCCTTCGGGTTGCTTCTTCTTAACAATCGGCTTGAATTTACCTTCAACCGCTTCCATAATCGCATTGGTACCTTGCTCAATACCTTTGTACCATTCGCCATTTTTGAAAGCTGGCGTTACCAGATAATCCAAAATTTGTCCTGCGACAGACGCCGTCAAATATTGCTCGACTGCACGACCTTGTTGGATAGACATGGTGTGATCTTCGGTCGCTATCAAAAAGACAACGCCATTGTCAACACCTTTTTTCCCTATGCCCCATTTTTCGCCATAACGTGCCGCCAAAAAATTAACATCTTCTCCGCCTGTTGTTGGTAAGATTATGACTTCAATTTCAGTTGATGTAGAATCTGCGAATTTTATTAGTTTTTGATTAAGTCTATCTTTCTCTTGTTGACTCAAAAGATTCGCTTGATCGTAAACAGGATATAGAATTTTCGGTTTTTCTGGAATAGTTTGCGCTGCTAAATTCCCGATGAAACTTAGTAAAACAACAACAATCAGAAAGCTACGAGAAACTAATCTCATTAGGTAATTCATTTTTATTTTCTCCTTTTATAGGGAAATATTTTTTTAACTCGTGTCCAGTTTTAAGAATAGCATTTTGGAGCGCTTCGCAATATTTACTATTTGCAAAGCCTGTTGTTATCTCGTCATGCAATTGATCCCAAAAAGCTTGTCTCACCTTACGATGAATACCTTCGTCACCGATAATGGTTAAATATTTTTGTTCAAAATTAACATGAAACAAAACAGCATTTCGCTCCCTTGTTTGATCCATGTTAAGTGACCTGAAAACATCCCAAGCCACTTTCGCATTATGATCAAGCGTTGTCGAGTCTATATGCACCCTAATCTCTCCAGAAGTTAAATCTTCCGCAGTCTGGATTGTATCAACCAACGTGGCTATTTCTTTATCTGTTAAAAAAGATGTATACATTATTTGAAAACTTCTGGCGCTTTTTCTGCACCTGCTTCAGCTTTGAAGTAAGGTTTATCTTTAAAGTTTGTAAAATTAGCTACAACATTATTCGGGAATTTTTGGATCGCCGTATTGTATTCTCTAGCAGCATCGTTGTAATTAACAGTTTCCATACGGATGCTATTTTCGATAGCTGTATATTCTCTTTGGAAATTGATATATTGTTGATCCGCTTTTAAATCAGGATATTTTTCAACAACCATCATTAATTTTCCTAAAGCACCGGAAAGTTGTCCTTGTGCCGCTTGGAATTTTGCCATATCTGCTTCCGTCATATTAGTCGGATCGATATTAACAGACGTCGCTTTAGCTCGCGCTTCCACAACTTGCGTTAGAGTTTCTTGCTCAAATTTTGAATAAGATTTTACTGCTCTTTCAAGATTTGGGATAAGGTTAGCTCTTTTTTGATAAACAGTCTCTACGTTTGACCATTTAGATTCTACAACATTTTTTTGAGTCACAAAATTGTTGCGAACACCAACGCCCCACATCAATGCAATACCTGCAATAACAACAAGGGCGATTACTAGGACTAGACAGCCTTTTCCTTTCATAGTTTATGTATTTTTTATTTGTTACTAAATCAAAGATAGATATTTCTCTTTATAAAATTTAAAATTTTGTTTAATAAATGAAAATTCCAATATGCGAAGACGTTGTCGAATTCACTTTTAGTTTAAACAAAAAAATCCGAATTCTATATTTTGATTCGGATTTTATATCTTATTTAAAACAATAATTTTAATTAAACTTAGACTTCAAATGTTTTTGCTTCTTCCCACAATTCATCCATTTTTTCTAAACTTAAATCTGCTAAAACCAAATTTTTATTTCTAGCTAAATCTTCCATTTTTTGGAATCGAGAAATAAATTTAATATTAGTTCTTTCTAGAGCTGAATCAGGATTAAGTCCCGAAATTCTGGCATAATTTATCAACGAAAAGAAAACATCGCCAAGCTCTTTCTCTTTTTTGTCAATTTCAGTTTCAGCATGGAATTCACTCAGTTCCTCCTCTACTTTTCCCCACGCATCATCCGCACTATCAAACTCAAAACCGATACCTTTCACTTTATCCTGAATTCGATAAGCTTTTATCAAAGCGGGTAAAGATTTGGGAACACCAGAAAGGATGGATTTGTTACCTTCTTTAAGTTTTAACTTTTCCCAATTTTGCTTGACCGTGTCTTCATCTTCCGCAACTGCATCGCCGTAAATATGGGGATGACGGAAAATCAGCTTTTCATTTAACGAATTGATAACATCCGCAATATCAAAACTTTCCTTTTCGGAACCTATTTTAGAATAAAAAACCAAATGCAGAAGAACGTCGCCTAATTCTTTTTTTATTTCCTGTAAATCTTCACTCAAAAGCGCATCCGATAATTCGTAAGTTTCTTCCAAAGTCAAATGACGAAGTGTCTCGAAAGTTTGCTTTTGATCCCATGGACATTTCTCACGAAGATCATCCATAATATCGAGCAAACGCCCGAAAGCTTCCATTTTTTCTTGCTTTGTATTCATCATTTTCAGTGGTTTTTATCCTGCAACATTGGGACAAATTTATAAATCCCGAATTCTTCTTTTTCGATTTCTTTTTGCGAAATTTTTGTAAATCGACACAACATTTGTTGATCGGTTGGACCTAACGGAATCACCATTTTTCCACCAACTTTCAATTGGCGCAAAAGTTCGGTTGGTAATTGTTCTGCACCGCAAGTCACGATAATTTTATCAAAAGGAGCAAAACTTGGAAGTCCAGCAAAACCGTCACCAAAACTCTGAAACTTTGGTCTCAACATCAATTCTCGGAACATTCTTGTGGAAAATTCGTAAAGGCTTTTTTGGCGTTCAATAGTGTAAACTTGAGCATCCATCTTCATCAAAACTGCAGTTTGATAACCGCAACCCGTTCCGATTTCTAAAACTTTTTCACCTTGTTTTAGCTCTAACAATTCGGACTGTTCTGCAACTGTCGACGGATGCGAAATCGTTTGTCCAGCGGCAATCGGAAACGCGCGATCTTCGTAAGCATAATCTTCGAAAACGCTTTCTATGAAAAGATGTCGCGGTACCTCATTCATCGCATTAAGAACCAGCGCATCGCTAATCCCCAAACCGCGCTGAAGATAATCCACCAACTGCCGACGTTTTCCCCGATGTACAAAAGAATCTCTCATCTACGCAAAATTAAAAGAATGAAATCGCATTTCAAAATTTTAGTAATTAGTTTTTGGTTGTTGGTTGACAGTTGACAGTTCTTGGTTCTTGGTTCTTGGTTCTTGGCTTAAGATTAAAATAATTCATAATTCATAATTCATAATTCATAATTCATAATTCATAATTCATA
>NZ_DAMBQF010000041.1:0-15626 GCF_032062245.1 Soonwooa sp. | reverse complement strand
ACCTATAGGAAATAGGTAGTAGAATAACACGTAGCAGGTTTTAGTAATCGTATTGTGGTTATTAGCTTTAAGCAGTAAGCAGTAAGCTTTAAGCAATAAGCTAAAATTCCAGCTTCTCTTATAGTTTTTTTCTAAACACCAAACACTAAACACTAAAACCTGAAACCTGAATCCTAAGATCTCAACTCAATATTAATAACTCCTAACTAAAAAAACTAGTCCCGATTGAACGGCATGTGTGACTTCGTCGAACCACTTCGTTAGGTTTGAAGCTCTTTTTATAAGCTGCTGCAATAGCTCGGCATAAAAAAACGAGTAGTGAAAGCAGGAAAGAGCTACTAAGAATAATTGAAAATAGGTTTCAAGTAAGCTTTTATATTTTTTTATTTCTTTGAATTTATGTGAGTTTAGTGATTATTTAATAAAATATTTAAGAAAAATTTAGCAGTATATAAAGTTGAGTTTCGTTTCTTTTCGTTACATTTGATAAACATAAATTATTTATACCTATGAAAAAAACACTTAAAATGGCAGCTATGGCTTTGATGGTTTCAATGACTGCTGTTTCTTGTAAGAAAAAAGTATCTGATGCGGATTTGACAAGTAAGGCTACAACTGTAGTTGCAACTTATCCAGGAACTACTGTTGAAGTTAAGGACGGACAAGCACATCTAAGTGGTGTATTTGCTACACAAGCTGATAAAGATGCTGCAATTGCTGCTTTGAAAGCTGTAGAAGGTGTTAAAGATGTGCACGATATGGCTACTGTAGCGCCTGCTACGCCAGCTGTGGAAGTTAACGTTGTTGATGCTGCAGTTTTGCAAAAAGTTAGTGATGCAATTAAAGATATCAAAGGTGTTAAAGCTGAGGATGTTGCTGGTGTTCTTACACTAACAGGGACTGCTTCTTCTGCTGATGCTAGAAAAGTAAAAGAGTCTGTTGATGCTTTGAAAATTGGAAAATACGATAACAAAATTGTAGTTAAATAAGAAGTTATGAGTTTACAAGATAAATATGCAGGTGTAGTATCTGCAGCACAAGGAGCGGGACTTTCTGACCTTAATATTCAAGAGCAAGATGGTATTTTGTACATCACAGGTGGTGCTAGTAATAGTGCAGCTAAAGATGCAATTTGGAATGCTTTAGGCGCTGTTGATCCTAACTACACTGCGACTGATATAAATATTGATGTTCAAGTTAGTGGTTTGGCAGTTGGTGCGGCTTTAACGGTTGCAACAGATGAGTCTAACCTTAATATCCGTCAAGAGCCTTCTACTGATGCTAGCATCCTAGGAAAAGCAGCTAAAGGTTCTACAGTAACTTTGATTGAGCAATCTTCTGACGATTGGTGGAAAGTAAAAACTGTTGATGGTGTGGAAGGTTATGCTTATGCTAGATATTTAAAAGCTTAAGATTTAATCTTACATAAAAAAAAACCTCCAATTTTTTTGGAGGTTTTTTTTATTTTTGAAGTTTTTTAAGAATGTTCTCGATGATAATATTTTCAATATCGTCAGGATAATTGACTGTAAAGTGTTTATCCTCTTCAACCCAAGCTTGTAGAAGTTGTAGCGATAACTTGTCAGAACTTTCGATGCCTAGTTTGTTAAGAGAACTAGCATTGTAAGCTTGTTCATACTGATTATGAATTGGGATTACAAAGAGTTTTTTATGAAGGTATAAAGATTCGGCTGGCGTTTCGAAACCTGCGTTACAAAGTACACCTCTACAATTTGCAAAAGCATTGATAAATTTTTTTTGATCAATCGGATAGAATTCTACATTATTCTTTCGATACGCATCTTTTGACTTTTTTGAAAACACTTTCCAGTTGACATCTATTTTTGATAAAGTTTCAAAAATGGCTTCGTCCGAATAACTTGGTAAATAAACCAAATAAAATCCTTCATCTTTTGCATCAAGCGACCTAATTTCTTTTCGGATTACTGGCGTTTTTACATTGGGATGGAAAGCTTCGAAATGAAATCCAATTTTCTCCTTACAAGGTGCATAATATTTTAGAATTTGCTCGCCTAACCAACTTTTGTGACTTGGTTTCGGAACGCCCTGAAAAGACAATGCCGCTTGATGACTTAACGCAATTATTGGATGATGTTTTAGTTTCGCAGCCCAAGCAGTTATTGGTTCAAAGTCGTTGATAATCAGGTCGTAATTGTCTAGATTAAAGTTTTTTATTAGCTTAACGGCTCTGCAATAATTGTTTTTAAATAAGGTCTGATTGTAAGATAAACCGCCATGGTTATCATAGAGTAAAGAAATACCTTTGAAATGATAATCGATATCGATTTTTGGTTTTAATTGGCTTTGATGACCACTGATTAACACGTCAACCCAAGCATATTTTTTCAAAATTGGGACAATCTCTTGTGCTCTTGCAATATGTCCGTTTCCTGTGCCTTGCAATGCGTAAAGGAGTTTCATATTGCAATATTTTTTAATTGAATAATATCTGCAATTTGCAAATCAACAAGTTCTTCGTCCTCGCTTGTAGAATTTGCATTTAGTTCTTCTTTAATATCATCAAAATAGACGATTTTCCATTCACCTTTTTCATACTCGAGAGCGCTAAGATTTTCGATCCAGTCACCAGAATTAAGATAAGTGCAACGCCCTTTTTTAGTAACAACTTCTCGCATTTGAGGTTGATGGATATGTCCGCAAATAACGTAATCGTATTCGTTTTCGATGGCCAATTCTGAGGCAGTTAATTCAAAATCTCCAATAAATTTGACCGCTTTTTTAACGTTGTTTTTTATCTTTTTTGAAAATGAATACTTTTCGCGTCCCATTTTTACTAAAATCCAATTGACAACATTATTAATCTGTATTAAAAGATCATACCCCTTGCCCCCAAGTTTCGCAATCCATTTAGAATGTTGAACCGACGCATCAAATACATCACCATGGAAAATCCATGTTTTTTTGTTGTCAATGTCCATTGTTAACTTATTACAAAGTTTTAAATTTCCTAATTCTAAATCTGCGAACTTCCTGAAATTTTCGTCATGATTTCCTGTAATATAATAGACTTTTGTCCCTTTTGTTGCAAAGTTGATAAGCTTTTTAACAACTTTCAGATGCGACTTCGGGAAGTAACTTTTTTTGAACTGCCAAACATCAATAATGTCACCATTTAATATTAAAATTTTTGGCTTAATAGATTGAAGATAGGCGTGCAACTCTTTGGCTTTGCAACCATAAGTACCGAGATGGATATCGGAGATTACGACAATTTCTGGATTTCTTGTCATAGCAATAGATTTTTACAAAAAACGCATTTTAGTTTTACGTGGAAGTAAACCGATTGTTATTTATTTGGGAAGATTATATTGCTTCAAGGTTAACAAGCTGCTGATTATCGGATATTATTCGATTCAAAATTTTATATTTGCAAGATTAGAATATATTATGAAAGGACAGAACAAACTTTTTATAGCCATTATCGTTGCTTTAATCATCGGTGTGGTCATCGGTGGGATTGTTAATAAGTATGAAAGAGGGACTAATATCCGTATTAATACTGAAGTTGTTGATGCTAAACATCCGCAACAAGACGAGGTGAAATTTAAGACTAGCGATGGTAAAAGTTTCAGTCAAAAAATTATAATTGCAGAGAATGATCATAAAAAAGATTCTCTTACCAAAGTTTTTCAAGGACAAGATCTTCTAGTTATTGTTCAAGGTGCTAAAACTACTTTTGAACCGACTGTTCTTAAAGGAAAAGATGTTCAAATAGAAAAGGTTGAAAAATCAAATGCAGGTCGTGTAACCGCGCTAGATGACATTGCTTCCTTTTCTGAAATGATAAAACTACTAGGAACAATTTTCATCCGACTTGTACAAATGATTATTGCACCATTGGTTTTCACCACTTTAGTTGTTGGTATTGCTAAAATGAGTGATATTGCAATGATTGGACGTGTCGGTACAAAAGCCATGTTGTGGTTTATTAGTGCATCGTTGGTTTCTTTATTAATTGGTTTGATTTTAGTCAATTGGATGGAACCTGGTAAAGTGATGCAACTTGAAAAACCTGCTGCCGAAGCTGCTGGCGAACTAATGAAAAGCGCACACAATGGACTTTCTTTAGAACAATTTGTGAATCACGTTGTCCCAAAAAGTTTATTCGAAGCATTTGCAACCAATGAAGTTTTACAGATTGTAGTGTTCTCAGTAATGTTTGGGATTGCTTTATCAGCAATGGGTGAAGAATATACCAAACCAATTGTAAAAGCTTTAGATATCTGTGCTCACGCCATTTTGAAAATGGTTGGTTACATTATGTGGGTTGCACCTTTAGGCGTTTTGGGAGCGATTGCAGCTGTTGTTGCAACCAATGGTTTCGAAATATTTTGGGTATATGCCATCTATCTTCGTGACTTCTTCTTTGCACTTGCTGTATTGTGGTTAGTTTTACTTTTAGTAGGTTATCTAATTTTAGGAAACAGATTATTTAATTTAATCAAAAGAATAAAAGAGCCTTTATTAATTGCTTTTTCAACAACAAGTTCAGAAGCGGTTTTCCCAAAGTTGGTGGAAGAATTAGAAAGATTCGGTTGTAATAAAAGAATTGTATCATTTATTTTACCACTAGGATATTCATTTAATCTAGATGGAAGTATGATGTACATGACATTTGCTTCGATTTTTATCGCACAGATTTATGGTATCGATATGAGCATTGGTCAACAAGTAATTATGCTTTTGGTGTTAATGTTGACCAGTAAAGGGATTGCGGGTGTACCAAGAGCAAGTTTAGTAATTATCGTGGCAACTTGTTCTATGTTTGGTATTCCGCCTGAAGGTATTGCTTTGATATTGCCAATCGACCATTTCTGCGATATGGGAAGAAGTATGACCAATGTTTTAGGAAATGCTCTAGCGACTTCAGCTGTTAGTAAATGGGAAGGACAACTAGAAGGTGCTGCCCAAGAAAGTTAATTTCTATTATAAGAATAGTTAGCAAACATTATATCAATACGGAAATTGTTTTAATTTCCGTATTTTTGTATTTATAATAGAGAACAAAATTTTATGTTGACGAAAGAAAGAGTTCAAAGCTTTTTAAAAGAGATAGAAGTAGACGATTTAGTTACCAATCTTCATGTTATGGGTAACGACGTATATATCGATATGGTAGCGCATTCTCCTGCAATGCACGAAAAGAAAAAACTAGAAGTTGCTATGAAGCAAGCTTTTGCTTCGGAGTTTGGTGAAGAAACACAACTTAAACTTAAAATCACCTCTCCAGAATTACCAGCTCAACCTGAGATTAAGGGTAAAGAAATTAAAGGAATTAAAAACATTATCGCTGTAGCTTCTGGTAAAGGCGGCGTGGGTAAATCTACAGTTTCTGCTAATTTGGCGGTAACTTTGGCGAGAATGGGTTTCAAAGTTGGGATTTTGGATGCTGACATCTATGGTCCATCTGTTCCGACAATGTTTGATACTGAAGGTCAAAAACCAATTTCTGTAGAAGTTGATGGTAAAAACCTAATGCAGCCAATCGAAAATTACGGTGTTAAAATGCTTTCGATTGGATACTTCTCAGGTGCTAACCAAGCAGTTGTTTGGAGAGGTCCAATGGCGAGTAAAGCGCTTAACCAAATGTTGCGTGACGCTAATTGGGGCGAGTTAGATTTCTTGTTAATCGATCTTCCTCCAGGTACAGGAGATATTCATTTATCGATTATTCAAGAAGTTCCGGTTACAGGAGCAGTTATCGTGAGTACACCACAACATATCGCACTTGCTGATGTTAGAAAAGGTATCGCGATGTTCAATATGGAAAGTATTAATATTCCAGTTCTTGGACTTATCGAAAATATGGCGTACTTTACACCAGAAGAATTACCAGATAACAAATATTATATCTTTGGTAATCAAGGTGCACAATATATGGCGGAAGATTTAGGAATTCCTGTTTTAGGAGAAATTCCTTTAATCCAAAGCATTAGAGAAGCGGGAGATGTTGGTCGTCCAGCAGCTTTGCAAGAAGATTCTAAAATTGCTGCAATCTATACAGAAACAGCACAGAAGATGATAGAAAGCCTTGTTGAAAGAAATAAAAATCTGCCAGCAACAGAAGCCGTAAAAATCACGACAATGGCGGGATGCTCGCCGAAGAAAAAATAATGAGTATGGAAAACACAAATCTAACACACGAAGAATTGGTAACCAAGGTGATGGAAGCTTTAGAAAGTATTCGTCCATTCCTTAACAAAGATGGTGGCGATATCGAACTCGTGGATGTTAAAGAAAATAAAGCTTTTGTAAAACTTTTGGGGACTTGTTCTAACTGTCACATTAGCCATTCTACAATGAAATTGGGTGTTGAGAATACGATTAAGCAACACGCTCCAGAGATTTTGGAAGTCATCAATATCGACGACATGTAGTTTAACGATATTTGATTAATATAACAACCGCCCGATAACTTTGTTATCGGGCGGTTTATTTTTTATTCTACAATCTCAGCGTCAACGATGTGACCTTGTGGGCTTTTATCTTTCTGTTGAAACTCCCATATCAAGTATTTGTCAACTTCTTTCAAAAGCATCGGGATTGCGAAAGCCAAAATGGCTAAATCATCCAGAGCCCCAACAAAAGGTACAAAATCTGGGATAATATCAATAGGAGATATAACATAGACCAAAGCCAAAGCAGGGAACAAAATATCAGTGATTTTCATACTATATTTTCCGCTACGCCAAGCTTTTATCATACGATAGACTGCTGGTATTTTTTGCAAAAAGCCTTTGTGTTTCAGGGCTTCTTGCGCAAGTTTCAATTTAGAATATTTCATTGGTGTTTTAATAAAATTTTTTCATCATCCAATTTGCAAATAGCATTCCAATGCTATCTTAACAAATTATAAATTATTTACTTACGCTATCAATAAAGGCTTGACTGTCTGCTGAGTTCCAGTCCAATGTACTGTCTTCCTTCTTCAAAATCTGAAGATTTCTGCCAATAACATAAGTTGTTGGGAAAACATCAGGCAGCATTTTCGGCGTCAATGGACTTTGCGCAATATAGACAGGCGCTGTATATTTATTCTCTTCCAAAAATTTTTTGACAGCCTCTTCCTTATCTTGCATTGCGATTAAAACAAATTTAACTTTCTGGTTTTTTGACTTATACAAAGCTTCGATTGTCGGCCATTCAGTACGACAAGGCGCACACCAAGTTCCCCAGAAATTAAGGAAAACAATCTGACCTTTGTAGTCGCTCAACTTTGCATCCGGAACATTCATCCCTTTCAGATCAACATCAAAATCCTCATCCGCAAAGCTACTTTCTGCCACTACTTTATCAACAGTTGCGGTCATCCCAAATTGATCGCTAACAAATTCTCGCAAAGGTTTTACCAATGCAAAAACCAAAACCACAACAAGTAGAATAACATAGACAAGATTCTTTTTCAAAAAAGTCATATCAAAAATTATTTGGGCGTGCCCCAATTTTCCTTCAGCATTTTCAGCCACTAAATTGGGTCGGTCTACGTGCAGTCGCTTTTATTATTTCACGCAATTTCGCGAGGCTTCATTGCTGTTCAATAATAAAGAGCTCCGACAATGCACTTCGCCCTCACGCAGATTTCATTTAATTATAAAAATTTAGATCAGTTGAAGCAATTCCTCAACAGTATCTTTTCCTCTATTTTTAGCATAATAAGTTTGCAACTCCACATAGAAGTCATCTTTCGACATCGTTTCAGGATTAGCTTTATACTTTTCCAAAAGCTCTTTTCCATGTTTTGGTCTTGGTCCCCAATGGTTGATGTAGTTAAGATTTTCGTCCAAGAAAATAACAATCGGAATAGACTTTCCGCCATCCGTCAAAAACGAATCTATCAAAGAAGGTTCTTGATCACGGTACGTAATTCTCACATCAAATTGCTCAAAAAACTTCACTACAACAGGAATAACTTGACTAGCATCGCCACACCAAGCTTCCGAAATTATCAAGATTTTCCCACGGAAGCTTTTCTTTGCCAAAGTAGCAACATCTTCTTCACTTGGTAGATATTTTTCGAACATTCTGTTCATACGTTGGATCCCCAAACGATAATATTCTCCAAATTCTGCTTCTTGCTCACTTTTTGGATTGCCCAATCTTTCGCCAGCTTCTCTTAGATATTCGTTATAGTCAACCGCGTTGTCCCAGTATTTTTTGATTTCCATTTCTTTTTTCTTTCTTACAAATTTCCAGTTTATTAATCTATTTCAATGTAACAAAAATCACATTTTAAGAATTAAATTCTACGTATTTTGTTAATCATGTACATGTCTGCCAATACAAAAGCAGCGAGACTTTCAACAATTGGTACGGCGCGTGGAAGTACGCAAGGATCGTGACGACCTTTGCCTTCTACGACTACGATTTCGCCATCTTTGTTAATGCTTTCTTGGGGACGAATAAGCGTCGCAATTGGTTTAAAAGCCACGCGAAAATAGATATCCATTCCGTTAGAAATACCGCCTTGGATGCCGCCAGAAAGATTTGACTTTGTTGTCCCATCCGCATTGAAAAGATCATTATGCTCTTTCCCTGTCATTTTTGCACCACAAAATCCACTTCCATATTCAAAACCTTTGCAAGCGTTAATGTTTAACATCGCTTTTCCAAGTTCTGCATGTAACTTATTGAAAATTGGTTCGCCCCAACCAGCAGGCACGTTTTTAATAACACAAGTTATCGTACCACCAATCGTGTTACCTTCTTTTTTAACCTCTTTAATGCGTTCGATCATTTTTTCGGCAGTCTCTGCATCTGGACAACGCACAATGTTACTTTCCGTTTTAGAAAAGTCTAAAGCTTGGTAAGGTTTTTCACAAAAGATATCACCAACCGACGAGACGTAAGCATTGATTTCCACGTTAGAAATTAATTGTTTTGCAAGACTTCCCGCAACCACCCAATTAAGTGTTTCGCGTGCAGATGATTTTCCACCGCCGCGATGATCACGAATGCCATATTTTTGGTCGTAAGTATAATCGGCGTGACTCGGACGATAAGCGCCCGAAATATGATCGTAATCTTTAGAACGTTGGTTTTCGTTTTCAACAATAAAACCAATGGGCGTTCCCGTTGATTTTCCGTCAAAAATCCCTGATAAAAAACGAACGGTGTCGCTTTCTTTTCTTTGCGTAACAATCGCCGATTGTCCCGGTTTTCTACGATCCAAATCTTTCTGAACTTCGTCTAGATTTAGTTCTAAGCCTGCCGGAAAATTGGTGATTACACCGCCATAAGCTTCACCATGGCTTTCACCAAAAGACGATAGCGTCAAAAAGTTTCCTAATACATTGAACATAATACAAATTTATGGAATTTTCTATGATTTTGAGCTATATAGACTGTTGATGTATTTTAGTTTTAAGTTTTTGTAAAATGTTATTTGTTAGCCAAAATTCACCATACGAAAACCCAAACTCACCATTCATACATTTAGGCTTTTAGTGAATTTGTAATACTTATACTTTTGAAAGAAAAATATTATGAGAAAGCAAATTAAAATTTTAGTATTACTAGTTTTTGGTACTAGTATTTTTTCTTGTCGTGGTGATAATGGTATCGACGGGAAAGATGGGAAAGATGGTGCAAATGGACAACCTGGAGCTAACGGGAATGCCAATGTTATAATTTCTGCTTGGAAGTCCTCAACCAATATAAAAGATACAATTATTGATTTAAGTAATATGAAAGTTGCTACTGTTACTGCACCCGAATTGAAACCAGAGATGGTAGGAAATGCTGCAATTTTTGTTTATTTAAATTATGGTAAAGGAACCTTTCCTTTACCTCGTGTTTCTAATGCAGGAGGTCGCGTTAGTACAATTAATTTTTTTCCTCAAAAGTTTAAAATAAGACCGACTATATTTACCCATGATAATAGCAACGCACTTAGTTTTTCATCAATTTTAGAGTTTAGATACATAATTATTCCCGCTAGTACTGGAAATAAAAATGCTAATCAAGTTGATTACAATAATTATGAGAGTGTGAAGAAGTTTTATAATTTAAAAGATTAAATAATTGAAGTTCGGGTTTATTGATTAAGTTTGCGGTATGATGCAAACAGTCAATAAATCCGTTCTTATTCTTGGAGCCAATTCAGATGTTGCAAAACAAGCGATGAAACTTTATTTGCAAAAAGGTTTTGAGGTGATGGCGGCTTCTCGGGATTTGACTTCTATTGAGCAATTTAGTGTTGAAAATAATTTAGATTCGTCAAAAGTTAAACTTCTGTATTTCGATGCTGCCGACTTTTCTTCCCATCAAAATTTTTATAATCGCCTGCCGACAAAACCGAATATTGTCGTTTATGCAGCTGGTTTTCTAGTTCAAAATGAAAAAGCATTTCAAGATTTTGATGCTACTTTTCAAATGATGAAAGTCAACTATGCTGGTGCAGTTTCCATTTTAAATATCATTGCTTTTGATTATTCAAATAAAAGTTTGGAACGAATAATCGGTTTGTCGTCACTTTCCGGTGTTCGTGGTCGTAAATCCAATTTCGTGTATGGAAGTACAAAGTCGGCTTTTACCCAATATTTAGCAGGACTTCGTCAAGAATTAGCACATCGAAATATTAAAGTGAATGCACTGGTTATCGGTTACATCAATACGAAAATCAACGAAGGTTTAGAGTTGAATAAAAACTTAATTATGGAACCTGAGTATGTCGCAAAACATATTGTAGAAGCAGGAAATACATTCAACATCGTTCCCAATTGGAAATGGAAACTTATTTATAGCATTCTAAAAGTCCTTCCAGAAGGACTTGTTTCAAAACTCCCGTAGTTTTATAGCACGCAATTTGCAAGTTTCTTCGTATGGACAGAGGAACTTTCATAAAAACCACGGCTCTAGGAATTGGAGCTTTGTTCTTTTTAGGAACTCAAAATATTTTAGCTAACTCATTTTCAAGCATCGAAACTACCGAAGAAAACCGTCCAATTATTATCATTGGTTCGGGGTATGGTGGCGCCGTTGCAGCTTTGCGTTTATGCGAAGCAGGAAAGAAAGTATGTATGCTGGAAATGGGTTTGAATTGGGAAAAATCTGGAATTCCTTTTTCTAAAATGCAAAAACCTGGTAAAAGTGCAGCGTGGTTAAAAAAGCAATCTATTGCGCCTTTTTTCAATTTATTTTCGCTAGAACCATTTACGGGAGCTTTGGATCGATTGGATTTTAAAGATATTAAAATTTGGGTTGGACGTGGTGTCGGTGGCGGTTCTTTGGTGAACGGTGGAATGGCGGTTCTTCCGAAACGAGATTATTTTGAAGAAGTTTTTCCCAATTTGGATAGTCAATTATTTTTTGATAAATATTTCCCGAAAGCACAACAAGAATTGAAAGTAAATGTTGCACGTGAAGAATTTCTTAATGATTGTAAGTTCTATAAATTCAATAAAGTTGGTGAAGCAGAAGCTCACAAAGCAGGTTTCAAAACCATTCGGGTTCCTAATGTATATGATTTTAACTACATGGAAAAAGAATATCGAAATGAAGTTCCAAGCTCTGCATTGGATGGGGAAGTGATTTACGGGAATAATCACGGGAAAAATTCTTTGGATAAAACCTATCTGAAAAAGGCTTTGGCAACTGGAAATTTAGAAATTTTGGACTTACATGCTGTTCAAAATATTAAAAAGGAAAACGAAGGTTATCGTTTAGAAATTCATCAAATTGATACTTCTGGACAAGTCGTTGCTAAAAAATTGATGAATTGTCAGCAACTTATTTTAGCCGCTGGAACGATGGGGACATTAGAATTGCTTTTAAAATCTCATGCGGAAAACGGGCTGCAACTTAATGAAGAGATCGGAAAACATTGGGGAAACAACGGAAATTTTATGACAGGACGAAACTGGGTGAAAGCCTTTTCAGGAGGTTTGGGATTTCAACATTCGACGATTCCCGTTGGTGGAATTGATAATTGGGATGATCCTAAACATACTTTTTTCGCTGAACTGGCGCCACTTCCGATGGGAATGAATGTTGCGACCGCTTTGTATTTGATGATTAACAAAGTTGATCAGCCTGGAAGTGTAAGTTTTGATGCTTCAACGAAAAAACTCGTTTTAGATTGGTCAAGAAAAAACACCTCTAAAATGGAAGAAAATGCTAAATTTTTCCTTCGTAAAATGAATAAGATAAATGGCGGAACTCGAAGTCACATGCTTTTTCATAACGGTTTAGGTTACGATGTTTGTTATCATCCTTTAGGTGGCGCCGTTTTAGGTAAAGCAACCACGGAATTCGGACAATTAAAAAATCATAAAAATCTTTTTGTTTTGGATGGTTCGTTAATTCCAGCAAGTATTGGTGTTAATCCGTTTCTTACAATCACAGCCTTAGTGGAATATTGCATGGAAAAATTGTTGGAGCAAAAGGCTTTTGGGTAAGAAAAAGCGAGGCTCAAAAAACCTCGCTCTAATTTATCATTATTTTTGAATTGAAACTAGGCTTTCAAATCCAATTTTAATTCTAATTCGTCTAATTGAGCTTCTGCAACTGGCGCAGGAGCGTCAATCATCACGTCGCGGCCAGAATTGTTTTTCGGAAATGCGATATAATCTCTAATCACTTCGTTTCCGTCCAAAATAGCAACCAATCTATCAAATCCGAATGCTAAACCTCCGTGTGGCGGCGCTCCGTATTTGAAAGCGTTCATCAAGAACCCAAATTGAGCTTCCGCTTCTTCTTTTGTGAAACCTAATAAATCAAACATTTTAGATTGCAATTCTTTATCGAAAATTCGGATAGAACCACCACCAATTTCGTTTCCGTTTAATACTAAATCGTAAGCGTTAGCTCTTGCTTTTCCAGGATCGGTTTCTAGTAAACTAAAATCTTCGGTCTTCGGAGATGTGAATGGATGGTGCATTGCGTGGTATCTTCCCGTTTCTTCGTCCCATTCCAAAAGTGGGAAATCGATTACCCAAAGTGGTGCAAATTCATCGCCTTTTCTTAATCCTAAACGATTTCCGAGTTCCATTCTCAATGCAGAAAGTTGTGCTCTTACTTTGTTTTCAGAACCTGAAAGAATTAACATCAAATCTCCAGCTTTAGCTCCAAATTCCTCCGCGATTTTCTTTAAATCTTCTTCGTTATAGAATTTGTTTACGGATGAAGTAATCGTTCCGTCCATTTGATATTTCACCCAAACCATTCCTAAAGCGCCAATTTGCGGGCGTTTTACCCAATCTGTAAGCTCGTCGATTTGTTTTCTTGTATATTCCGCTGCACCTTCAACATTAATTCCGACAACCAATTCGGCATCATCAAAGATTTTGAAATCTTTTCCTTTTGTTAAATCATTTAATTCGTGAAACTCCATCCCGAAACGAATATCTGGTTTGTCGTTTCCGTATTTTTTCATCGCATCTGCAAACGTCATTCTTGGAAAATCTTCGAAATCTTTTCCTGTAATATCTTTCAATAATGTTTTGGTCATGCCTTCGAAAACATTCATAATGTCTTCTTGCTCTACAAACGCCATTTCGCAGTCGATTTGTGTAAATTCTGGCTGTCTGTCGGCTCTTAAATCCTCATCACGGAAACATTTCACAATTTGGAAATATTTGTCCATTCCACCAACCATCAACAATTGTTTGAACGTTTGAGGCGACTGCGGAAGCGCATAAAACTGTCCAGGATTCATTCTACTTGGAACCACGAAATCTCTTGCGCCTTCTGGTGTAGATTTAATTAAAACAGGTGTTTCAACTTCGATAAAACCTTCATCAGAAAGATAATTTCTTACTTTTTGTGCCATTTTGTGACGGAAAATCAATTTGTCCTTCACTGGATTTCTACGGATGTCCAAATAGCGGTATTTCATTCTCAATTCTTCGCCGCCATCGGTTTCGTCTTCGATGGTGAATGGTGGCAAATGAGATTCATTTAAAATCGTTAATTTTTCAACCAAAATTTCAATATCACCCGTTGGGATTTTTGGATTTTTAGAAGCTCTTTCGATAACTTTTCCTTGAACTTGAATCACAAATTCTCGACCTAATTTCTTCGCTTCTTCCATCAATGCCGCTGTTGAACGCTCTTGGTCGAAAACCAATTGTGTAATTCCGTAACGATCTCGCAAATCGATCCAAATCATAAAACCTTTGTCACGAATGGTTTGTACCCATCCTGAAAGTGTAACTTCTTCATTTAGATTTTTTAGCGTCAATTCGCCATTGGTGTGTGTACGGAACATTTTTTATTTAGATGTTAGATATTAGACTTTAGATATTAGACCGTAAGCAGTCTAAAAACTCGTTCGCAAATATAATGAAAATGAAAGAAAAAGCCTTTTGATTTTTTGGTCAAAGGCTTGAGGTTAAGAAAATATTTTAGTCTTTATATTCTAGGATGTCGCCAGGTTGGCAATCCAAAGCTTTGCAAATAGCTTCTAAAGTTGAAAATTTGATGGCTTTTGCTTTTCCTGTTTTTAAAATAGATAGGTTTGCTTGTGTAATACCAATTTTTTCTGCCAATTCTTGAGATTGCATTTTGCGCTTGGCAAGCATTACGTCTACGTTTATGATTATTGGCATAATTTAAATTGTTAAATTGGTTTCGTTTTGAAGTTCTAATCCTTTTTTGAAGAAAGCAACGACGAAGAATAACGTGATTCCGAAAAAGATAAACATAATAAAGGTTAAAAAAGTTGCGCCAGAACTCGAATGATTGTAGAAAAATTGAAATAACCCAATGCTTCCAAATATTAAATTTAAAACGCTAAAGCTTTTCAACCACTTGATTGCTTGGTTGTTGAATATTTGGTCTTGCGACATTTCTTTGAAACATTTGTAAGCGAAAAAGAAAAATAATGTAAGGAATGATATCCCAAAAATGTTATAAAGAATTTGGCTAAAAGAATAGATGCCCGTTACTAATTGGATATCTGTAAAAGGATAATTAATCCTAAATTTCAGGTCGTGTTGCATCGGAAGTGTCCATTGATTTTTTGTCCAACCAACATCATTAGCAAGAATAAATGTGTTAGAAAATATTTTGCTATCTGTATTATATTTATAAGCTAGAAATAAATGTCCGATAATTTCATACACCAAATGGAATAATGTTACCGCAAATAAAAAGCATAACAAATAAGCGATGTAAGTTGAAACTGAATTTTTACCAATGATTTTCATATTACAATATTTTATTATTTCAATATTATAAAAAATTATCGTAATACGATAAAATTATTTTAAATTTTCTCCAAAAGTTAATAATGTTCCGTTGGGATCAATGATGGAGAATTCTTTTTGATTCCAAGCTTTTGTTTCTAATGCGCCTTTGGGATGGATTTTGACATTGTTTTGAATTAAATTTTCGTAGAATCTCTTGATGTCTGAAACTCTAATGTATAACATGAAATCTGATTTTTCTTTTTCTAAACTTTGATAATTAAAAAAGTGAATTTCTAAATTGTCTTTTTCTAAAATCATATAATCGCCATAATCGGAAATTAAATTGAAATCTAATTGCTTAAGATAAAATGCTAATGTTTTTTCTTTTTTTATAAACGGTATGTAAGTCTCCCCAAACGTTGGACAGAATTATACCCTCATTTTGTATTGTAAAAC
>NZ_DAMBQF010000040.1:0-17512 GCF_032062245.1 Soonwooa sp. | reverse complement strand
TTTTGCTAATAACTTTAGGGTTATAAAATGTCCGGTTTTTGGGGAGACTTACAAAACCAAATGAAAATCTTGATATGAAAAAGAAACTTGTGGTTTTATCGGGTGCTGGGATTAGTGCAGAAAGCGGAATTTCGACTTTTAGAGATTCGAATGGTTTTTGGGAAAATCATCGTATTGAAGATGTGGCGTCGCCCGAAGGTTTTGAAAGAAATCCAGAATTAGTTTTGGAATTTTACAACCTTAGACGCCGACAATTAAAAGATGTAAAACCAAATCGAGCGCATGAAATTTTAGCAGAACTAGAAAGAGATTTTGATGTTCATATCATCACACAAAATGTAGACGACTTGCATGAACGCGCAGGCTCTACAAAGGTGACGCATCTTCATGGTGAACTCTGCAAAGTGCGACCTGTAAATTCGGAAAGCGACGCAATTCTTTGGGAAGACGACCTTAATCTTGGAGATTTGGACGAAAACGGAATACAATTGCGACCTCACATTGTTTGGTTTGGCGAGATGGTTACTGAGATGCAAAATGCTGCCGAAATTGCTTCGGAAGCGGATTTATTTCTGGTTATCGGGACCTCTATGCAAGTTTATCCGGCAGCAGGTTTAGTGCATGATGTTCCTACAAATGCTGAGATTTTTGTAATTGATCCCAATTTAGATTTTTCGATGTTTAGAAATAAAGAAAACTGTTTTAAAAGCTCTGCAACAGAAGGTATGCAAAAACTTCAAGATATTTTAAAATCAAAGTTTCTGTAAAATTTTTATTCAGATTTTTCTAAACACTTTCATCAATTTTAAATTAATTATTCAAGATAAAATGACTTCCAAAAATTTAAAAATGTTAAAGTTTTAATTTGGACTAAACTTTAACATTTTAATTTAAAAAAAATAAAAACTCGGCATCACATTTGATGGGAATTAAATTGGAAAAATTTAACATTTCTTTAACTTAATTCCTTTCCAATTTTATGAAAACATTTTTTGAAGAAAAGCTTAATACATCGGCTTTTCTTGGGACGCTTGCATTAATTTCGGCAACGTCATTTCTTTTGGTTGGTTGTGATAAAACGACAGAACGCATCGACGCAAAAACCACCGAACAACCCCAAAAGAAACCCGTCTCAAAAATTGTTATTAAAGTTGATGAAACTACCGGAACAATCAGCGACAACAAGCGGATTATCTATTTAACTTTTGACGATGGACCAAATCGTGGAACCGAAAATCTTTTGAAAATTTTGCATAAAAGAAATGTTGTGGCAACTACTTTCGTTGTAGGTAAACACGTTAATGGAAGTGCTAAACAGAAAAAAGACTTTGCAGATTTGCAAAAAGATTCTTTAATGGAAATCGCTAATCACAGTTTTAGTCACGCAGATAATCACTATTCGGAGTTTTACAAAAACCCAGAAAAAGTCGTTGAAGATTTCGATTCGGCGCAGGTTATTTTGGGTTTAAATAATAAAATTGCAAGAACACCTGGACGTAATATTTGGCGACTTAATAACATAAATGTTACTGATATTTCTGCTTCAAAACTTGCTGCCAATCAACTACAAATTGCGGGTTACAAACTGGTTGGTTGGGATCTAGAATGGCGTCCTACCGCAAAAATGTCATTAAAAGGAAATCACCAACAGATGATGAAAAAAGTCGACAGTATTTTTTTGAATGATTTAGAGAAAACGTCTAGACATTTGGTGTTTTTGACGCACGATCAATATTTGACGGATGACGAATCGCTTGCAGAATTGGATGAGTTCATCAATGTTTTGCAAAAATCAAATCGTTTTGAATTCCGAAAAATTTCTGAATATCCGAAAATTAATGAGATTCTGAATTAAATCGCTTTACAAATAAAATCAAAATCCTCTTAAATATTGAGCGGATTTTTTATTAATTTTAAAACAGTTTTCATATTTATATAAGCCAATCGATGAACATTTTAGATAAAATGATTTCTGCAAATATTTTCAAAAATGAAATCATTTTGAAACGAAATGAGCTTTTGAAAACTGAAAATAGCATTGATTCTAATATTTATTTTCTTAAAAAAAATCTGAATTCTTAATGCCAGAAGCAATATTTGGAACAATTTGTATTTTTATACAATTTGCTGGATTCAATATTGGCAGCGTTCATACCGGTAAAACTAAAAATGATTTGCGACCCGAAAAAATTAACACGTTTGAAAACAGTGATTTTCAAAACGAAATCTTAAACTCTGACAAATTAACCTGCATCAATATATGGGCAACTTGGTGCGTCCCATCTGTTGAAGAAATGCCAGAATTAAACAAAATAAAAGCAGAATTTGAGGGTAAAAATGTGCAATTTGCTTCATTATCAGTTGATACCGATTCGGCGAAACTTCAGAAATTTATTGATTCTAAAAAAATTTCATTTCGAAGATTTAACGCTTAAAAATATAAAGTATAAAAATGCGATATTAAACTTTCTAGACAAAAAACCTCTTAATTTCGAGAATACAACACAAGCAATTCCTTTAACTTATCTTGTTAAAAACGGGAAAGTTATCCATAAAATTACAGGCGGAACCTACGCTACAGAATTGCGAAATTTAATTAATGATAATTTGTAAAAACGCGGCGATTAAACTTGTCTACTAAAAGTTTTCATTTACTAAAAAATAGAAAAAGTTTCAACATTTGTTGAAACTTTTTTGTTATGGTTCGTAGGTCATAATGCTACGTTTATGCATTTTGAAGCCTAGTTTTTGATAAAGATGAATCGCGCGTTCGTTATGATTTTCGATTTCGAGGAACATCATTTTCAGATTTTGTTTCTGTGCAAATTCCTGCGCAAAAGTCACCGCTTTGCCGCCATATTTTTTGCCTTGTGCTTCAGGTTTTATATACAATTCGTCCAGAAAACACATCATTCCACCAAATTCAAACGAAAATAAATAATTAAGAATCATGTAACCAACAACTTCTTTTTCTTCATTTTTTAAAATAAAACATTGACCAAGATTTGGACTTTCAACAAAAATTTCAAAATTTTTACGCGTCGTTTCGGTGTCAAAAGGATAACCATCAATTTCATAAAAGTCTTTCATCATCGGCATTACCAAGCTTATTTCGTCAAGATCAAGTTTGTCTATTTTCAAATCCATTTCATAATTTTTTCACAAAGTTAGGCATTAAATATTTGGTCATTCAAAATTTAATTCTACATTTATAGAGTTAGATAATTATTTGTAGAATGAAAATTAAATTAACCGAAGCAGAAAAAGAAGTTATGCAAGTCCTTTGGGAAAAAGAGAAAGCCTTTATGAAAGATATTATCGATGCTTATCCTGATCCGAAACCTGCAACAACAACCATCGCAACTTTGCTAAAAAGGATGCAAAACAAAGATTTTGTTGGCTACGAATTGTTTGGAAATTCGCGGGAATATTTTCCTAAAATTGAAAAAGAGCACTATTTTTCTTCTGAAATGAAAAGCATGATTCATAATTTTTTCGATAATTCTGTGAGTCAATTTGCATCATTTTTTACTCAAAACGCAAAGCTTAGTCAAAAAGAATTAAAAGAATTGCGCGACATGATTGATGAAAAACTTGAAAACCCAAAGTCATGATTCCGTTTTATCTAAAGTACGTTGCAGTAAGCAGTTTGCTGATTATTTTTTATTATTTGGTTTTAGAAAATCAAAAGAATCATCATTTCAAAAGGTTCTTTTTATTGGCAAGTTTAGCTTTTAGTTTAGGGATTCCTTTTATGGAAATTCCTTTCGGAAGTTATTATGTTAAAGCCTCGACTTTTAATCTTGGACAAGAAGCTATCCAATCTCAGATTATTGAGGAAGCGCCAAAATTCGATATTTCTCAATTTTTTTCTATCTATATTTAATGATTGTCGGGATTTTAATTCTAAAATTAATGTTCCAAATCGGACAAATTTTATTTAAAAAAGTAAAAGCAAAAAATATAGTTTTTAAAACTTATAAAATTTCGCTTTTAGAAGAAAATATAATCGCTTTCAGCTTTTTAAATACGATCTACGTCAATCGAGAACGTTTTGAAAATAATAACATAGATGACAGCATTCTCGTACACGAACAGACGCATATTAAGCAAAAACATAGTTATGATATTTTATTAATTGAATTTTTAAAAGCTTTGTTTTGGTTAAATCCTGCGTTATATTTTTTCAAAAATGCTATTACAACCAACCATGAATTTTTGGATGACGATGCTGTTTTAAAACAAAAATCATTAAAAGATTATCAAGAAATAATTTATCAAGAAGTTTCTAATCATTTTTTCCAACTGACACAAACATTTAAACGAAATAATAACACCAAAAAAAGATTTATTATGATGAATACCAAAAAAAGCAATAAAATGGGCTTTCGTATTTTCGGATCTGTTCTATTTACTTGTGGCGTGGCATTTCTCTTTGCCGAAAAAGTTAAAACGCCAATTGCAATTAATGATTCGGTTTTAGAAAAGAATACTCAACAGAAAGTTGATGGTTTAGCACAAAGTAATACAACAGAATTTCAAACTTCTAAACCTACGATTGCAGATAAAGTTAGCGATACAATAAAACGTAAAAACGAACTGGAATCTTCAAAAATCACTGGTAACGCTTCAAAATCTGAATCCACAGAAGTAGAAAAACCTGCAGAATACCCAGGCGGAATTGGTCAGCTGAGACGCGATTTAGCAATGGAAATCAACACATTTTCTTTTGAAAACATGAAGGGATTTTTAAAAACAGAAAGCATGATTAAGATAGATTCGGAAGGGAAATTTGTTGCTGTTACAACCACTGGTGAAAATCAAAACTTTAACAAAGAGGTTGAAAGAGCACTTAATAAAATTCTTCAAAACGTAACTTGGGAACCAGCAAAAAAAGATGGTAAAAGCATTACTTCATATTACAAGCTACCAGTCGTGATGCAATTTGCAGAAGATGGAAAAACGCCTCCTCCACCTCCACCGCCATCTCATCCAAGAAAATCAAAATAACAAAAAAGAGCCAAATGAGGCTCTTTTTTCATTTTTAAAGCCTATCGAAAGCAAAAAAATCTTAACTTTAAAGCATAATAATTCGTAAATAATGAGTCTTACAAAAGAGCAAATTGCCCAGCGTATAGCAAAGGAAATCAAGAATAATTCGTATGTTAATTTAGGAATTGGTATTCCAACTTTGGTTGCCAACTATATTCCAGAAGGGATAAATGTCGTGCTACAATCCGAAAATGGACTTCTTGGTATGGGACCTTTCCCCATCGAAGGCGAAGAAGATCCAGATCTTATCAATGCCGGAAAACAAACTATTACAACTTTACCAGGTTCTGCAGTTTTTGACTCCGCGATGAGTTTTGGGATGATCCGTGCACAAAAAGTAGATTTAACAATACTTGGCGCAATGGAAGTTTCAGAAAACGGAGATATCGCCAACTGGAAAATTCCTGGCAAAATGGTAAAAGGTATGGGCGGCGCAATGGATTTGGTAGCTTCTGCGAAGAACATTATTGTAGCGATGCAACAAGTTAACAAACATGGAGAAAGCAAGTTGTTATCAGAATGTACTTTGCCTTTAACTGGTGTTAAATGCATTAAAAAAATCGTTACCGAATTGGGCGTTTACGAGGTTTTACCAGAAGGCGGTTTCCGACTTTTAGAAAGAGCGCCAGGCGTTAGTGTTGATGACATCAAAAAAGCAACTGCTGGTAAGTTAATTGCCGACGAGAATGCTCCTGAAATGACATTTTAAATAAATCCATATAAAAATCAATGGGAAAATCTTTTAATGCTTCTGTTAATAAAAGTTACGACTTCAGTTTGACAGAAGACCAAATCCATGCAATTGATGCTGTGACTTTGGATAACGAAAATTATCACATCCTTCATCAAAACAAATCTTACCAAGCCGAAGTTGTTGATGCCGATTTTAATCAAAAAAAATATACGGTTTCTGTTAACAACAATCTTTATGAAGTTGATATCCAAAATGATTTGGACAAGTTGATTAAAAAAATGGGCTTCGAAGTTGGAAAATCAAAACAAGTTAATGCGATTAAAGCGCCAATGCCAGGACTTATTTTAGAAATTTCTGTTGCGGTTGGGCAAGAAGTTAACGAAGGCGATAGTCTTCTGATTCTTGAAGCGATGAAAATGGAAAACAGCTTCTACTCACCGAGACAAGGTGTTATTAAATCGATCGCTGTAGAAAAAGGTCAAGCGGTTGACAAAGGACAATTATTAATCGAATTCGAATAAAATCTAATCATAAAATGAAAAAAATACTCGTAGCAAATCGAGGAGAAATAGCATTAAGAGTGATGAAAACAGCTAAGAAAATGGGTATTAAAACCGTTGCTGTTTTCTCTGTTGCAGATAGAGAATCTCCTCATGTTAAATTTGCTGACGAAGCGGTTTGCATTGGTGAAGCGCCTTCTAATCAGTCTTATTTATTAGGCGATAAAATCATTGAAGTTTGTAAGGAATTAGGTGTTGACGGGATCCATCCTGGTTATGGCTTCTTGTCAGAAAATGCTGAATTTGCGGAAAAGGCCGAAGCTAATAATATTACATTTATCGGTCCACGTTCTAATGCGATCCATATTATGGGAAGTAAGTTGGCTGCTAAAGAAGCCGTTAAAGCTTATGATATCCCGATGGTTCCTGGTCTTGACGAAGCCATCACCGATGTTGAAAAAGCTAAAAAAGTTGCCGTTGAAATTGGTTTTCCAATTTTGATTAAAGCTTCTGCTGGTGGTGGTGGAAAAGGGATGCGTGTTGTAGAAAACGAAGGCGAATTTGAGTCTCAAATGCAACGTGCTATTTCCGAAGCGACTTCAGCTTTTGGTGACGGATCTGTATTTATCGAAAAATATGTTGGTTCTCCAAAGCATATCGAAATCCAAGTTATGGCAGACGATCATGGCAATATTCTTTATTTATTCGAGAGAGAATGTTCTGTACAACGTCGCCACCAAAAGGTTGTTGAAGAAGCGCCATCTGCGGTTTTAACACCAGAAATTAGAAAAGCTATGGGAGAAGCTGCGGTTAAAGTGGCTAAATCTTGTGATTATCTAGGCGCTGGTACTGTTGAATTCCTTTTGGATGAAAACAAAAACTTCTATTTCCTAGAGATGAATACGCGTCTACAAGTGGAACATCCCGTAACCGAAATGATTACAGGAATGGATTTGGTAGAATTACAAATTCGTGTTGCTCGTGGTGAAGCTTTACCAATAAAACAAGAAGATTTAAAAATTGATGGTCACGCACTAGAACTTCGTGTTTATGCAGAAGATCCATTGAATGATTTCTTACCAAGCGTTGGAACTTTGACAACTTATCGACCGCCAGTTGGTGAAGGTATTCGTGTGGATGATGGTTTTGCGGAAGGCATGGATGTTCCAATTTATTATGATCCAATGCTTTCAAAATTAATCGTTCATGGTAAAGACCGTAACGAAGCGATTGAAAAAATGCTAGAAGCAATCCAAGATTACAAAGTTGAAGGTGTTAGCACGACTCTGCCTTTCGGTAGTTTTGTGTTCGATCATGAAGCTTTCCGTTCCGGAAATTTTGATACTAATTTTGTTAAAAAATATTACAGTCCAGAAATTATTGTAGAAAACCAAGCTAAAGAAGCCGAAGTTGCAGCATTAATCGCTTTGAAAAAATATCTTGAGGATCAAAAATTATTGCGTGTTCCTAATCAATTCTAAATCAAATCATGGAAAATAAAATAGACCTTTTAAATAAAAAAATAGCGGAGTCTAAACTGGGCGGTGGCGAAAAAAGAATTGCAACGCAACACGCTAAGAAAAAACTAACCGCAAGAGAACGTATCGAATATTTCTTTGACGAAGGCTCTTTTGAAGAAATTGGCGCTTTCATCACACACCGTACCAAGGATTTTGGGATGGATAAAGAATATTATCTTGGCGATGGTGTTATAACAGGTTACGGAACGGTTAACGGTCGCTTGACTTATGCTTTCGCTCAAGATTTTACGGTATTCGGAGGAGCTTTGTCTGAGACGCATGCAGAGAAAATTTGCAAAGTGATGGATATGGCAGTTAAAGTTGGTGCGCCGATGGTTGGTCTTAATGACTCTGGAGGTGCGCGTATCCAAGAAGGTGTAAGATCATTGGGTGGTTATGCAGATATTTTCTTTAGAAATGTACAAGCTTCTGGTGTTATTCCTCAGATTTCTGCCATTATGGGACCTTGCGCTGGTGGTGCGGTATATTCTCCAGCGATGACGGATTTCACAATGATGGTGGAGAACACGTCTTATATGTTCGTAACAGGACCTAACGTTGTTAAAACAGTAACCAACGAAACGGTAACTTCCGAAGAATTGGGCGGTGCTTCAACGCATTCTACAAAGTCTGGTGTTGCACATACAACTTCCTCTAACGATGTTGAATGTCTTGAAGATGTAAAAACTTTATTAAGCTATCTTCCTCAAAATAATCAAGAATTAACTCAACAATTACCATACGATATTGGTAACGAACTTCGTGAAGATCTTAAGAACATTATTCCAGATAATGCCAACAAGCCTTATGATATGCACGATGTTATCAATCATTTAATTGATGAAGATTCGTTCTTTGAAATTCATAAAAATTATGCTGAAAACATCGTTGTAGGTTTTGCAAGAATTGCTGGTAGAAGTATTGGTATCGTGGCTAATAATCCAATGTTCTTGGCTGGTTGTCTAGATGTTAATTCGTCTATTAAAGCGGCGAGATTTACACGTTTTTGTGATGCTTTCAATATTCCTTTGTTAGTATTGGTTGACGTTCCTGGTTTCTTGCCTGGTACAGATCAAGAATGGAATGGTATCATCACGCATGGAGCAAAGTTACTTTACGCTTTATCAGAAGCAACTGTCCCGAAAGTAACGGTTATTACAAGAAAAGCTTATGGTGGCGCTTACGACGTTATGAACTCTAAACATATCGGCGCTGATATGAACTTCGCTTGGCCGTCTGCTGAGATTGCCGTAATGGGCGCTAAAGGAGCTTCTGAAATTATTTTTAAAAGAGAAATTTCGGAAGCGGCTGATCCTGCAGCAAAACTTGCTGAAAAAGAAGCAGAATATGCTGAGAAATTTGCAAATCCTTACACAGCGGCACAAAGAGGTTTTATCGATGAAGTTATTTTTCCCGAAGATACCCGTCGAAAACTAATAAAAGCTTTCGCGATGTTGGAAAACAAATTCGTTGAAAGACCAAACAGAAAACACGGTAACATCCCTTTATAACAAACAAAATCCTGAGTACAATGCTCAGGATTTTTTATTTATCTTAAAATATTTTAAACCTCGAAATTCTTCTTCGCAAGCTCTTTTCGTACACGACTAAGACTTTCTGGCGTAATCCCGAGATAAGAAGCCACCATCCATTGCGGAACACGGAGCATGATATTAGGATACTTTTTAAGAAAATCTAAGTAACGTTCTTCAGCTGTGGTACTTATCAAAGCATTAACTCTGTTTTGCAAGTTTTTGATATGGTTAAACATCAACACTTGATTTCTTTCTGCAACTTGTGGATGCAATTCTGCTAACTTAAACAAAAAATCATCTGCCATGACAACAACTTCAGAATCTTCAATAGCTTCTATATAAAAACGAGATTTCTCACTTAACATTTGACTAGTTGAGTCCGAAATAATCCAGCCTTCTGGCGCAAATTGGATCACATGCTCTTTCCCCAACTTATCGATAGAATACATTCTCAAAAGACCTTTCTCGACAAAATAACGATCATTATTCACCTCACCTTCTCGCACCAACACACTTCCTTTTTTAAAGAATTTGACATCGTAATGCGTCGAACATTGCGTTATGCTATCCTCAGGAATTTCAAGAATCTGCGAAAGATGTTTATGAAAATTATTTACCATTTCTGTCAATCTGTTTTATTTTTTAAAAATACTAATTCTTATTTAAATTCAATGCATGATTTTAAAATCAGAAACATGACAATTTGTACCATAGGAATAATTGGTATAATTGATGTAATAAGCTTTACAACTAAATTTGTTTAGTGTAAATTTGTATTAAATATTATCTTATGAAAAAAGCCCTTATAGTTGTTGATGTACAAAATGATTTTTGTGAAGGAGGAAGTCTTGCGGTGCCAGGCGCTAGCGAAATTATCCCTTTCATTAATACGTTGATGGAGAAAGGAAACTATGACGAAATTGTTTTTACCCAAGATTGGCATCCAGCAGAACACAAATCGTTTGCAAGTAACAACGACCGCCAAGTTGGTGAAACTATTATATTAAATAGCATCCCGCAGTTTATGTGGCCAGATCACTGTGTACAAGGGACTTTCGGCGCAGAGTTTCATAAAGATCTTAATGTCTCAAAAGCTACAAAAATTTTCCAGAAAGGTACACATCCTGACATTGACAGTTACAGTGGATTCCAAGATAACAATCATTTTTTGAAAACAGGATTAGAAGATTATCTTAAATATCACGATATTCAAATTGTGGAAATCGTTGGTTTAGCATTAGATTATTGCGTTAAATATACTTGCCTAGATGCGATGGAAGCAGGATTTGTCCCAATGTTACACTTCCAAGGGACAAGAGCTGTTAACGTAAAGCCTGATAGTGCAAAAAATACAATCTATGACTTATTACAACATCACGTAACCGTTGTTGGTTAAGAAGTTTTAGAACATAATAAATTATCAAAACTGCTTTATTCTAAGCAGTTTTTTTTATTTTTGTAACGAAAACATTTAAAACTATAAAACCATGAAAAAATTAGTGTATATGGCTACATTGTGTAGCGTATCATTTTTTAATGCTCAAAAATTTGAAGTTTCTGCTGGATATGGAACAGGATCTTTATTCGGAGGTGCAGACTCTATTCTAAAAGCTGTTGGTACAACGATTTTCAACGGCGAACCCGAAATGCCAAACAGTAATGGCGTTCTAACAGTTGCGCTAACGACTTATAACGAAAACATGAAGTGGCGTTATGGTCTAGAAGCCAATCTTGAATCTTTTAACGAAACTAAATCAAGCTACAGAAAACAATCTTATTTCTCCATTTTGCCTAAGGTTGATTATTTCTGGTCAGATGCCGATAATAAATGGCGCTTCTACTCAGGAGTTTCCGTTGGGGTTTTATTCCGAGATTTGGATTATGTGGATCCTTCGAAGAATGTTCAAAAAACAAACGATACTTTTTTAGCTTTTAACATTATGCCGATTGGTGTAAGATATGGCGGAAATTTCGGGGTTTTTATAGAGCCTAGCATTGGTACAAGAGGTTTTGTACAAGGCGGTTTTAATTATACGTTCTAAATTAAAACATAAGCAAAATAAAAAGAGAGCTAAAATTTAGCTCTCTTTTGTTTTATAACATTTTCAAATTGTTAACTTCTAGTTCGGTAAGGATTCTCCAATGTCCACGTTTGATGTTTTTCTTGGTAAGTCCAGCAAACATGACGCGGTCAAGTGATTCCACTTCATAACCTAACTTTTGGAAAATACGTCTCACAACACGATTCCATCCGATATGGATTTCGATACCGATTTCATTTTTAGGTTTTCCTTCGATGAAAGAAATGCTGTCAACTTCCGCAACACCTTCTTCTAATCGAATTCCGTCAGCAATCGATCTTAGATCTTCGATTGACAATTTTCTATCCAAAGTCACATGATAGATTTTCTTCATGTTAAATGATGGATGCGTCAATTTTTTCGTCATGTGACCATCATTTGTCAACAAGATAACACCCGTCGTTTGACGATCTAGACGACCAACTGGGAATAATCTGTATGGCGAAGCATTAGCTACAAGATCCATAACTGTTTTTCTAGCTTTGTCATCTTTAGTCGTTGAGATATAACCTTTTGGCTTGTTAAGCACAACATAGACAGGTTTTTCTGGTGTGATACTTTGTCCGTCAAACACAACTCGGTCCGTCTTCTGAACTTGGTAACCCATCTCTGTCACCACTTTTCCGTTAACTTCTACCAGTCCTTGTGTGATAAGATCATCCGCCTCTCTTCTACTACAAATCCCTGAATTTGCAATATATTTATTAAGTCGTATCGTTTCTTTTGGCGCTTTCGCTAACTTATCCAACTTTCTTCTTTGGATATAAGATTTAACACGTTCGCCTTCTTCTTCTGTTTTGTTAAAAGGTCTTCTTGGTCCGAATTTTCTCTCGCCGCCTTCGTATTTATCTCTAGAATCGAAGTCACGACCACGTGTCGTTTTTGGCTTTCTAAATTTGCCACCTCTTTCGAAAGAACCTCCTTCTCTAGATGTATTTTTTGAATCCCCTCTTGAGCCACGCGAATTTTCAGAAGACTTTCTCCCTCCAAAATTTCCGGTCTTTTTATTTCTGTCTGAAGAATTTCTATCGTTTCTGCTCATGTTTTAAAATTTTTGCAAAGATAGACTTTTTTAAGTCAATATAGAAAAGGCTTTTCGCAATCTATTATATAGCCCAACTAAATCTTGAATATATACCATCGAACAACATCGCTAAAATTCCAAAAAATATCCATAATTTAAGAACGCTTAATGTTGTCACCTTGTCATTATTATGATTTCTGAATAACCAAAAGATACTTAATATTAGCACGAAAAGTCCTATCGCAAAATACCAAGCCATGATGCTTTGTAGTCCAATACCTTTAATAATGATGAGCGATACAACAAAAGCCATCAAACAAAATACGATAATAACTTGCCTTGCAATTTTAGAACTAAATTGATTTGCAATCGTTTTGTAACCAAAAACTTTATCAGCATTTTTCGTTAAAAGATCTTTAGTCATGTCGATAATCATCAGCATTAAAAAAAGAAAAATTGCCATGAAAAAGACTTTCAAAGTAAAAGTTCTGTAATAAACCAACATACCGAAAAACGGATACATGGTCAAGCCAACAAATGTGAGATTATTTAAAAATAAAACTTTACTAATCTTATGACTGTAAAACCACATCAAAAATTGATAGACCAAAAAGAATACAAACACGCGCCAAGACTGTGTAAACGCAATTGTTAAACCTAAGGCATTGAGAAAAATATAGGCGTAAAGAAAATATTTTTGTTTTAAAAAAGATTGTATTCGGCTGCGAAAAGGTTTGGTTATTTGATCTTTTTCTCGGTCATAAAACTGATTAATAATTCCGCCAGCCAAAATACTTAAAACCGAACACAGAATAATTAAATGTGCGTGATAATCGAAGACAAAAGCACGAAAACTTTCTTCTCTGTTAAATAAGAAAAACGTCGAAACATACAGCGCAAACGTCAACAAAGCCACGAAAAAAAACCGTGCACCCAAAATAAAGCCCATCAATTGATTCAATCGATAGGCAAGATTTTTATGTCGTTTTTGTATGTTTTGACTCATACTTTATTAAAATCTGTAAATCACCTCTTTCTGAAATCCAGAAAGCATTTTTTCAGCTTTTTCGTAATCTTTTGTAAATCCTAAAATGTAGCCGCCACCGCCACTTCCACAAAGTTTAAGGTAATAAGCATTGCTATCAATTCCTTTTTTCCAAATGTTATAGATGCTTTCCGGAATCATCGGTTTGAAGTGGTCGTACGCCCAAACTGACAGTTTTTTCAAATTCTTGAAAAACGGATTCATATCTTTTTTAAGGAAAGCCTCAATACAAGCGTTGTTATAGCGGATAAACTCTTCTTTCATTGTTTTTCTGAAACCTTCAGTTTTCATTTTTTCAAAGAAAATCTGTATCATCGGTCCAGTTTCTCCAGTTATCCCCGAGTCGATCAAAAATACAGCACCTTTCCCTTCTGAAGTATGATCAGGAATGGCAACTTTGTCAAGATTCTCTTTGTTTTCGATAAGGATCGGAAGATTCATGTAACAAATCAAAGGATCCATCCCAGAGCTTTTACCATGGAAATAGCTTTCCATTTCACCAAAAATAGCTTTTAGTTTTTTAAGATTTTCTTTAGAAATGGTATCTGGACTAAGTTTTTCTGATGAATATTTTTCAAAAATTGCAGCAACCAAAGCACCAGAACTTCCAACGCCATAACCTTGCGGAATGTTAGAATCGAAGAATAATCCTTCTTTAATATCTTTTTTGAAAGCGTCGATATTTAACTTAAAATTACCGGGTAAGTTAAGTGTCGCCAAATAGTCAGCGTACTTTTGTAGGTGCTGGTTAGATTTTTTTTCGAACTCCGAAGCCAAATTCGAGAACTTCAAAGTTCCTTTATAAAAGCTGTACGGAACGACAAGCCCTTGCGAGTTTTCGATCATTCCATATTCTCCGAAAAGAATAATTTTAGCATAAAATAAAGGGTTGGTCATTGTTTATTTTTTTGTGTTTTGTAATGCAAATTTACAAAATATTTTCTATTGCGTTATCTGCAAATTAAATGCCGAAATTTTAAGTATTATTAATATTATAAATTAGCTTTGTTATTGTTGGCATTTACTTTTAAAAAACGAATTAAAACTAAACCAATTGCAAAGAAAACCGTCATGGACAATGCCGCATAACGCATATTATTAAAATGCTCGATTAATGTAGCAAAAATGAAAGTTCCTAAAATAATCGCCAATTTTTCTAAAACATCATAGAAACTGAAATAAGTTGTGTTTTCCATGCCGTCTTGTGGTAACAATTTAGAATATGTCGATCTCGACATTGCTTGTAGACCGCCCATTACTAGACCAACAATTGCAGCCACACCATAGAATTGATATTCAACATTTGGGTTTTCTTTATTAAGATAATACGCTGAAAGACAAGCTACAATCCACAAAACAATACAAATCGAAATAACATTTTTGTTACCTATTTTTCTTGATAAACGTGAGAATGCAATCGCACCAATAATCGCTTCAATCTGAATAACCAAAAGCGTCATAATCAATTTGTCTTGAGCTAAATTAATTTCTGACTTACCAAACAAGGTTGCCATCAAGAAAATCGTCTGCATACCAACACTAAAGAAAAAGAAACTCGACAAGAAATACTTTAAGTTAGAATCTCTAAATAAATGATTACCAACCTTAAACAACTCTCTGAAACTCTCTTTAACAATATCAATATAGAAAGCAATATTCTTCTTTAATACAAAGAAAAAACCGCCATTATTTTTATGACTTTTGAAAAGATTTTTATGATTTAATAATACTAAATCTTTAGGAAGTTGATCTTTAATATTCCCGAATTGTGGCAAATGTTTAAAAGTATATTGCGAAAAACCAAACCACCAAGCGCCTGTAAATAAGAAACTTATACGCGTGTAAAGTTTAGCTTGTTCGGCATTTTTCGCTAAAACTTGAATTAAAACCAGACAAATAATCACCAAAATTACTGATCCGATGTATCCGTAAACATAACCTTTTGCGGACAAAGCATCTTGTTTATCTGGCGTTGCAATATCTGGTAAAAACGAGTTATAAAACACCAAACTTCCCCAAAACCCGACACTGGCTGTAACACTAAATAAAAGTCCTAACCAAACGGTATTCATCCCTGTAAACATCGCTAATCCCATACAAGAAGTCGCGCCTAGATAACAGAAAAATTGTAAGAATGATTTCTTGTTACCAATCGTATCTGCCAACGATGACAAAATTGGCGACAACAAAACCACAATTGCAAAAGATAAGGTTAAAGAATAACCATAAACTGCGTCTGGCTGATAATCTCTCCCGAAAATATTGATCATGTGTCTAACGGGCACTTGTATTGTTTTTCCAGTTTCTTCAACATACTCACTTCTTTCGCTAGCGGTTGTTAAAATCGAATAATAAATAGGAAAAATCGTGGATGTAATTACTAAAGAATATACAGAATTGGCCCAGTCGTATAACGCCCAAGCCTTCATGATTTTTGGATTATTTTTGATACTCACGTTTTAAGATTTCAAATATGAGAACAAATATAAAATTAATGTTGAGAAATTAAACTTCTACAAGAATTAATTTTCTGTCATTTCTGGCGCAAGTGTTGGGTCTTTTCCTTCTTTTTTCTGTTTTTCATAATCTTTGAAAAGGAACATCGCCTTCTTCTGCATCAACAAAATCGCAATAATATTGAGCCAAGCCATTAATCCAACACCGATATCGCCAAGCATCCACGCACTTTCTGCTGTTTTGATGGTACCATAAAAAGCCGAAAACATAATCACAATTTGGAAAATTCTGATATATATTTTTTTGTTAGAATGTTTTTGAAGATAGCTAATATTGGTTTCTGCAATATAGTAATACGCCATGATCGTCGTGAATGCAAAGAAGAACAACGAAATAGCGACAAAAGCTTTCCCAATCGACGGAAAATGTTGCGCTACTGCAAACTGCGTAAAGTCCGCGCCCATTTTGACGTTCGGGATATTTTCAACAACAAAACCACCTGCAGGATTTTCGACATTATACATCCCAGTGAACAAAATCATCAAAGCTGTCGCCGTACAAACAAAAATCGTATCAACATAAACCGAAAAACCTTGTACTAAACCTTGCTTCATCGGGTGCGATACTTCGGCTGCCGCGGCGGCATGTGGTGCAGTCCCCTGTCCAGCTTCGTTACTGTAGATTCCACGTTTTACACCCCAAGCAATAGCCATCCCGATAATACCTCCAAAGGCAGAATCTATACCCAAGGCGGATTCAAAAATTAATTTAAAAACAGCTGGGACTTGTTGAAAATTAAGACCAATAATCACCAAAGACATAAGGATATAACCTCCTGCCATAAAAGGAACAACAAATTCTGCAACCGTGCTAATTCGTTTAACACCACCTATTATAATAATACCTAAAATAATTGCAACAGCAATACCTGTTATATACATCGGGATATCAAAGGCATTTTTGACTGCAACAGCAATACTATTACTTTGTACACCAGGCAAAAACAAACCACAACTAAAAACCGTTACCACCGCAAAGGCAATAGCATACCATTTTAGTTTTAGACCTTTTTCGATGTAGAAAGATGGACCACCACGATATTGTCCATCTTTAACAACTTTATAGTATTGTCCAAGTGAGGCTTCAACAATCGCAGACGCACTTCCAAGAAACGCAATAACCCACATCCAAAATATTGCGCCAGGTCCGCCCATGCCGATTGCTGTTGCCACGCCCGCAATATTCCCTGTGCCTACACGTCCAGAAATAGCTAACGCAAACGCCTGAAACGACGAAATTCCTTTTTCAGAAGCATTGCCTTTAAATAATAATTTCCACATTTCGCGGATATAACGAATCTGTGGAAAACGCATTCGTATCGAAAAAAAGATGCCTGAAAACAAACATAAAAATATTAAAGTGTTACTCCATACAATTCCATTGATAACTTTTAAGAATTCGTCCATAGCTTTTATTAGATAGTTGAAGCTTCTAAGATAGGTTTTTTATGATAAAGGTTGGAGAATTGACTTTCTTTATACCCGTTGTGCATTTTAAATGATACTTACTTTTAAGTTGTTAATGTTTCTGTTGAAGTATTCTTT
>NZ_DAMBQF010000039.1:0-18490 GCF_032062245.1 Soonwooa sp. | reverse complement strand
AAAAAAATAATACTTTTACAAAAACAAAAGTTGCACTAGCAATTTGAGACCACCCTTCATTTTTAAGTTGCAAAATAACATAACCAATACAAAAACTAATAAACATTAATTTCATAAAAATTACGGCGTAAGCATTATAGTTGTTTATAGTAATGTTTTCGTGACCTAAAATAGTCATGGCAAAAAAAGAAAGACTCAACGTCCCAAGTACGATAACTAAAGTTTTTAAAACGCTCGAAGTACTAAATAAATCGTAAAAAATTTTGCAAAAAATAATAACAAAAGTACAGTTGACAAAATCAATATAATTATCCGAAATCGAAACTGAATTCCCTTCAGGTGGAAAAAACACTGATTCAATAACACTCTTCAACGTATGCACGCCACTTATTAAGCTGAAAATCCCAAGCAGTCTAAGGTTAAGTTTATCAGAAGAGTTGCTTTTTCGCAATGAGTAGAAAAAGGCCAAAATCAATAAAATCCCGATTACAAAACTTGTAACATTATATGCGCCGATAGAAAATTGCAAAAAGTCCATTTAAGACATGATTATTAGTTTTCAAAAATAGTTTTTTTCTTAAAAATGAGATTATCAAAGATCAAATTTTGTCCGTATCTATAAAAACAAGTATTTTTAGACTCTAAGAAAAATTACAAAATGGATTTAGAATTCAACAAGCGTGAAGATCAAAACAAACTGAAACTTTCAGAAATAAATAGACTTTATAACCAAATAAAAAAAGGCGGCGGCGACAAAGCTTTACAAAAGCAACACGATCAAGGCAAATTAACTGCCCGCGAACGTATCGACTATCTTCTTGACAAAAACTCCGACAGCATCGAAGTTGGCGCTTTTGCAGGATTCGACATGTACGAAGAGCATGGCGGATGTCCATCTGGTGGCGTGGTTGTGGTTATTGGATATGTTTCTGGAAAGCAATGTATTGTTGTTGCGAATGATGCAACGGTAAAAGCTGGCGCTTGGTTCCCAATTACTGGTAAGAAAAATCTACGTGCACAAGAAATCGCTATGGAGAATAGACTTCCGATCATCTATTTAGTAGATTCTGCAGGTGTATATCTTCCAATGCAAGATGAAATTTTCCCTGATAAAGAAATGTTCGGGCGTATTTTCCGAAACAATGCTAAAATGAGTTCCGCAGGAATCGTTCAGATTTCTGCGATTATGGGAAGTTGTGTTGCTGGAGGCGCTTACCTACCAATTATGAGTGACGAAGCGATGATTGTTGATGGGACAGGAAGTATTTTTCTTGCAGGAAGTTATCTTGTGAAAGCAGCCATCGGTGAATCTATCGACAACGAAACTTTAGGCGGTGCAACGACACATTGTTCTATTTCTGGTGTTACAGATTACAAAGCTAAAGATGATAAAGATGCATTAGATCGTATCAAAACGATTATGAAATCTATTGGCGGTTACAACAAAGCTGGATTTGACCGTATCGAAAGCGGACCACCAAAAGAAAATCCAGAACAAATTTTCGGAATAATGCCTGTTGGTCGTTCAGAACAATATGATACTTTTGATATTATTAAATGTCTTGTTGACAATTCTGAATATGAAGAGTACAAACCAGATTACGGAAAAAGCATCGTATGTTGTACAGCTCGTATCGATGGCTGGAGTGTTGGTATCGTTGCTAACCAAAGAAAACTTGTAAAAAGCGGAAAAGGCGAAATGCAATTCGGTGGTGTGATTTATTCGGATTCCGCTGACAAGGCAACACGTTTTATTGCAAATTGTAACCAAAGAAAAATTCCATTGGTTTTCTTGCAAGACGTAACAGGCTTCATGGTTGGTTCTAAATCCGAGCATGGTGGTATCATCAAAGACGGTGCAAAAATGGTAAATGCGGTTTCAAATTCTGTTGTTCCGAAATTCACAATTATTACGGGTAATTCTTATGGTGCTGGTAATTATGCAATGTGTGGAAAGGCTTACGATCCGAGATTAATTGTGGCTTGGCCTTGGGCGGAGCTTGCAGTAATGGGCGGTCAACAAGCAGGAACTGTTTTATTACAAATTCAAGAATCTGCGCTTAAAAAACAAGGCAAACAAATAACCGAAGAAGAACGTAAAGAGATTTTGGATAAAATCGTTGCCAACTATAAAAAACAAATCGATCCAAAATATGCTGCAGCAAGACTTTGGACAGACGCCATTATCAATCCTGTTGACACTAGAAAATGGATAAGCATGGGTATCGAAGCTGCGGATCATGCACCAATTACAGAGAAATTTAATCTTGGCGTTATTCAAGTTTGATAAATTAAAAATCATTAAAAGCCTTTCATTATGAGAGGCTTTTTTTATGGCTAGATTTAAATAAAATTTATTCATACTTAAAATATTTTTAAACTTTATTAAAATAATTTTTAACTTTATCAAAAATAATTTTAAAATAATGAAACTTCCAATCTTTTGTCCAAGCTGCGAATCAACGCTGCGTGTCAGCCAAATGACTTGCGGATCCTGCAGCACTGTGGTCAATGGAAACTATGACTTACCTCTTTACTTAAAGCTAAACCGAGACGAGCAAGATTTCATCCTAGAATTTTTTCTAAACAGTGGTAGCATCAAAGAAATGGCAAAACAAGCAGGACTCTCCTACCCGACCATGCGCAACAAAATGGACGACCTCATCGAAAAAATAAAAAACCTAAAATCATAACCTATGTACTGGACATATATTTTTAATCCGCTTGCCAAGATATTATCAAAAGCCTTTATGCTAATTGGTCTTATATCTGGCGTTATTGGTTCGTTTATTTCACAATTTTATTTTACAATTTATGATGGGCTAATCGATGCGCACACATATTATTTGTTGACTTATGCACAAGCCATTACAGCCAATATGATTACTATTATTTTGCCTTGTATTTTGCTTTTTATTTTAGGACGAATCATCAATCCAAAAACCAGAATGATCGATATTCTTAATACCTCTTTTCTGTATAGGATTCCGATCTATGTTTTTCCGTTCTTTACAAATCTTCCCGCAATGAAAAGTATAGAAGCGAAAATAAATGATCCATCAATCGGCATTAGAAATATTCAATTTTCTCCTGACGAAACTGGCACAATTGTTTGGGTTTCCATTCTTAGTATTGCTTTAATAACCTATGCAATTACTTTAATGTTTTTCGGTTTTAAAACTGCAACTAACGCTAAGAAAACCTGGCATTATATAGCTTTCGCTGGTGTTTTTATTATTGGTGAAATTTTAAGTAAAATCATTATTCGTTCAATATTATAAAATTCAAATCATGAAAAAATTAGTTTTCACATTCAGTTTTTTGTTGTTAAATGTTATGATTTTTGCACAAACTATTATCGGAAGTTGGCAAGGCGAACTAGAATTTTCAGGGCAAAAACTTCCATTAATTTTTAATCTTAGTGGTACTCCAGAAAACTTAATAGCAACAATGGATAGTCCAAAGCAAGGTGCAAAAGGTATTCCTCTAGAAAAAGCAAGTTTTATTAACAACCAACTAAATCTAATTTCAAAAAAACTAAACATCACTTATCTCGGTATTTTTAAAGACAATAAAATCACTGGAAAGTTTATGCAGAGCGGCTTAAGCTTTGATCTGATATTGACACCATATTCAGGAAATGAAAATGCAGTTCTCGATAGACCACAAACACCAAAACCTCCCTTCGATTATTTCACCGAAAATATTAGTTTTAAAAACCCAAAAGACGGCAACAATTTAGCTGGAACTATTAGTTTACCGAAGGATGAAAAAAATTTTACAATGGTAATTTTAATAACAGGTTCTGGCGCTCAAAACCGAGATGGGGAAATTGCTGGCCACAAACCTTTCGCTGTTATCGCAGATGATTTTGCTAAAAAAGGAATCGGAACATTAAGACTTGATGATCGCGGTATCGGCGAATCCTCGGTTGGTTCTCGCAACGACACATCTGCCAACTTCGCAGGAGACATTGATGCCGCTGTAGATTTTTTATTAAAACGTGGTTACAAAAATATAGGTTTGGTCGGTCATAGTGAAGGTGGTATGATTGCACCAATGGTCGCGATTAAAAATCCAAATGTAGAATTTATTGTTTCTCTTGCTGGTCCTGGCGTTGCGATTAATCAATTGTTGTACCAACAAAACGAAGATATTCTGAAACAAGCTGGACTTCCCGAAGATATTGTAAAAAAAGATTTGGACCAGAAAAAAGCGATGTTTGATTACATTGCAAACTATCAAGGCAGAAATATTACTGCTGACTTTTCTGATTTTTTGACGAAAACATTTCCTAATTTAAATCCACAAGAAAAATCTGCATATTCTCAACTAACACAACCTTGGATGGCTTATTTCCTTCAATACAAACCTGCAGAAAACTGGTCTAAAATCAATATCCCCGTATTAGCGCTTAACGGAGGTTTAGATTTACAAGTTTCTGCGAATTCAAATCTTGAAGCCATTAAAATGGCTTTGACTAAAGCTGGTAACAAAAATTTTAAAACTGAAGAAATTGCTGGTCTTAATCATCTTTTCCAAACGGCTAAAACGGGAAGTGTTGACGAATACGGAGAAATTACCGAAACTATTTCACCGAAAATGTTAGATATAGTTTCGAATTGGATTTTAGGCTTAAAAAATTAATTTTCAGTACTTTTGCAATTAGTAAAATGAAAGAAAAATGAGTCTAAAAGCCGTATTATTTGATATGGATGGTGTTATCGTAGACACCGAACCACTGCACAGAAAAGCCTATTTCGGGATGTTCAAACATTATGGTATGTATGTCAGCGAAGAGTTATTCAAAACTTTTACAGGTCGCACAACAGATAGCGTTTGTTTAGAATTAATTGATAAATACAATCTCGACGCCCAAAAGGAAGAATTGGTAAAAAAGAAAAGAGAAATCTTTAAAGAACTTTTTGACAACGATCCAGAATTTGATTTACTTCCTGGTGTAAGAAGTTTAATCCAACATTATTTTGACAACAACATCAAATTAGTTTTAGCGTCATCGGCTTCTAACACGACCATTGAAATGGTTTTTAATAAATTTGAATTAGATCCATTTTTCATTGGAAAAATTAGTGGCGCAGATCTTAAGGAGTCAAAACCTCATCCAGAAATATTTCTTCGCGCTGCCGAAATCGCCAACGAACCGATTGAACATTGTATGGTGATTGAAGATTCAACCAACGGAATTTTGGCATCTCATCGCGCTGGTATTTTTTGTGCCGCTTACAAAAGCGAACATACTTTGGGGCAAGATTATACATTAGCCAATACTTTAGTTGACAATTATAAAGAATTGGAACTGTCTAAAATTGCTCAACATTTCAACTAAAAATAAACAAAAATTTAGATTTATAAAGCATATATCGGAAGAATTTAATTTAAACAAAATAAAATATTCTTAATATAAACCTAAACATATCTATCAAACATTAAACTTTAACACTACAATCCATTGACAATCAGTTATATTTTTGTATCTTAGGAATAACCAAATTCCAAAGTCATGTATGTAGATAGAAAAATTTTAGAAGAGAAAAATGATAAAGAATTAGAGCTTTACATTTCTCCCAACGATCGGTATGTTTCAAAATCGATTGAATATGCTTTTAATATTTTAAAAAATAGGGGACGCCGATTTAGCCTTCAAGAGGAAGAATAAATTCGACATCTTATTAATGATAAGAAAAGAACGGAGGAAATCCATATCCACGAAAATCATATAAAAGCTGGGAATCTCGTTTATCTTTCTGGCGCAATCGGGATAGGAATTTTTATTTGGAAGTTCGACCAATTACCACATCCAGCATATAATGTCATTCCATTTTTAGCTTTAGTAGTCATTTTTGCGATGGGATATCTTATGCAAAAAGGTGTCGATTGGATGAGATTTATTTTATTAGGATTTGTCGTCGTCGGGACTTTAGCAATGCCTATTGTTGTGATGAATATTCTTAAGGATCCCATCTTAACAATAGCTAACGCGATACAAGGTGTTTTACAAATTTGGGCTTTAGTCTTAATGTACAAAATCCCAGAAAATTGCAGAAATAAAGATTAAAAAAAGGCAGGAAAAATATTCCTGCCTTTTATATTTTTAGTAACCTAAAAGTTTCAGTACATCTTGCGGCTGTTGCGCTTCCTGAAAGACTTCATAGGTAAAATTACCTTCATCATCTTGATTAATCAAAATATGTTTTGGCTGTGGAATCAAACAATGATGTACACCGCCGTAACCACTGATCGTATCTTGATAAGCTCCAGTATGGAAGAAACCTATATATAAAGGCTTTGTATCGTTATATACTGGCAAGTAAATCGCGTTGGTATGTTGCTCTGAATTGTAATAATCATCAGAATCGCAAGTCAATCCACCAAGAAAAACTCTCTCGTAAGTATCATCCCAACGGTTAAGCGGAAGCATGATAAAGTGACGAGAAATCGCCCAAGTATCTGGCAAAGTGGTCATGAAAGACGAGTCAATCATGTTCCATTTTTCTCTATCATTTTGACGCTTTTGTGATACGATTCTGTAAAGCGTAGCGCCACTTTCACCTACTGTAAAACTACCAAATTCGGTATAGATATTTGGTGCTTCAACGCCTTCCTCTTCACAGAATTTTTTAATTTGAGAAACGATTTCATCAATCATATATTGATAATCGTAATCAAAATTCAAAGATGTTTTAATCGGGAAACCGCCACCAATATTTAATGAATCAACTTCTGGCGCAATCTTCTTAAGACGAGCATAAACACGAAGACACTTGTATAATTCGTTCCAATAATACGAGGTATCTTTAATACCAGTATTAATGAAGAAGTGCAACATTTTTAGTCTCGCATTCGGGTGTTCAGCGATTTTTTGACTGTAATAAGGGATGATGTCGCGGTAACCAATTCCTAATCGAGAAGTATAAAATTCGAACTTCGGTTCTTCCTCCGACGCAATACGAATCCCAATATTAAAGGTTGTATCAATACTTTCTGTAAGTTTATCCAACTCACGATAATTATCCAAAATCGGTGTGATATTTTCAAAACCAGAATTGATCATATCCGAAATCTTCATCAAATAATCATCGGTTTTAAAACCATTACAAATCACTTCGATACTTTTATCAAACTTTCCTTTGTCATGCAGACTTTTAACAATATCCATGTCAAATGCAGAAGAGGTCTCGATAGAAATATCATTCTTGATTGCTTCCTCTATCACAAATGCAAAATGGCTCGACTTTGTGCAATAACAATAACGATAGTTTTTTTGATAATCGTGTTTTTCAAAAGCTTCTTTGAACCAAGCTTTTGCACGTTGGATATTTTGAGAAATTTTCGGAAGATAATTGAGTTTTAAAGGGGTTCCGTACTTTTCGACAACCTCCATCAAAGGAATATCGTGAAAGGTCAACTTATTCTCCTCAACATTGAATTCTTGTGTTGGAAAATAAAGGGTCTGATCAATTAACTCCGAATATTTTATTTTCATTTCTTAAATCCTGATTTTACAAATTATAGAAGTACAAAATTAAATAAAAAAAGATGCCAAATGCACCTTTTAATATTTTTTATGATAAACTTAATGTCCAACAAAAATTAGAAGATTTCCTTTTTCATATTTTATCGTAACCACATCATTTTCAGCAATATTACGCGTCCCGATGCGTTCACCTATTTTTAAGTTTTCTTTGTAAAGTGGCCACTTCAATCCTTTTGTCGTAATACTTTCGGCTTTTGGAAACGGAAAAAGTGAAATCATCTTGCCTTGAACACCAGAAATTTCAAAATTTTTCGGAATAAAATAATAACTGGAAAACTCATCAAAAAACTGAATTTTCATTTTTGATTTCATAAAATCGGCAACGCTTAAATTTCCTAAAAAATGATCCATTTCGGCGCCGCTTCCACCGTAAACATCAACATTTTCAATTCCTTTTTCAAGGATAATTTTTAAAGCTTTTTGGAAATCGGTTTTGTTTTGATCGGGCGTTTCTATGAATTTGTCGTCAACCAAATCTAATCGCTCATGCGAATCAAAATCGCCAGAAATAAAATCTAATTTTGAAACAATTTCAGAATCAAATTTTAAAAGATAATTCAACGCTCCATCTGTACACGCCACCAAATCGTATTTAGAAAAATCAACTAATTTTTTCGGTGGTTCTCCATTTATATAAAGCAATGCTTTCTTCATTCGATAAGCTAATTTAACTTCAGAATTTTCATTTATGAATCTAAACTAAGTTCTGTCACTTGGATTCCAATATTCTTCTGGCTCGTTTTCGATTTTTGAAATATATCTTGATAACACAAAAAGATAATCTGAAAGACGATTCAAATATTTTATCAATTCTGGACGAACTTCTTCGGATTCATTCAAGAAAACCATACTTCTTTCTGCTCTTCTGCAAACGGTTCTTGCTACGTGAAAATGCGTTGCCGCTTTTCCGCCTCCAGGTAAAATAAAATATTGAAGTGGTTCCAATTCTTCTTCGAAAGCATCAATCCAATTTTCCAATTCTTCAATTTCTTTTTCAGAAATCACCAAAGGTAAACGTGCTTTTCCGTTTGCTAAAAACAATTTATCAATTGGCGTTGCAGCCTCAGAACCCACTGTAAACAAGTCAAATTGAATTTTCTTCAATTGTTCTAAAACTCTAGAATCTGTAACATAAGATTTGGCAACTCCAATAAAAGCGTTGAGTTCATCGATGTTTCCGTAAGATTCTACACGCGAGCTCGCTTTAGAAATTCTTGTTCCACCGTACAAACCAGTTTCGCCTTTGTCGCCTGTTTTTGTATATACTTTGAATGTCATATTTATAGAATTAAAACCTAAAAATACGGTTTTTTATCGCACTTTTAGGCTTCAAATAATTTAATTTGATGAAAATTAAATCTATGTTTTATTATAATAAAAGCAACTTAAATTTTTAGGAAACCTCCACAAATTGGTAAATCACGCTTGTTTTTGGATTAAAAATAATCGTTGATTTATTTGGAAAGCGCTTTATTCTGTAGAATTCTATTGATTTGTCGGTTTTAATTTCATTTAAAAAATTGGTATCTAAAACACCATCTGGAATAAATTTCTCGAAGAAACTTAGTTGGTCAATAAACTTTTGACCATCGATTTTTTGAGCTTCTTTATCAGACTTTCCTTCGTCGGCTGTTGGTTGAGCCGCCATTAATTGCAATAATTCAGTTCTGTCGGCTTTGTATTTTAAGAAATAAGCTGGACTTCCATTCGGAAATTTCATTTTTTTGCCTTTAAAATCGGAAACAATATCCGTTTTTGCATTTGGAAAAACCTCTTGAAAACTTACGTTTTGCGAATTAGTAACCGAATTTATCGTTTCATTCACGGCTTTATCCATGGTTTCTTTTACTTGCTCTTGGGCTTTTTGCTTTACAGTTTCTGTGGCTTGGTCGATGCTTTCGTTGATTTTTTCTTCAACTTTATTACAAGAACTCAATGTTAAAGCTAAAATTAAAGTAATAGCGATATATTTTTTCATTCTTTTATAAAATTTTGAAATCTACATTCAACAATTAACTTGCCAGGATTTTCTATAAAAAAACGAACTACCATTTAATCATTTGGGAATTCTTATTACAGAAAAAGGGTACATTTAGAGTAACACACCTATAATTCAAAATTCAGGTTCTACCTTTTTCAAATTTCAAATTAACTATTCCTCATCTTTATACGTTTTCACCAATAAATCGAGGTTCAAACTTCGCGCTGAAGCATCAAAAATTTCTTTGTAAGTTCCGTCTAAATGATATAATTCATCATGGTTTCCATGTTCTACCACTCGACCCTTTTTCATGACATAAATCGCATCCGAATCGATAATTTGTGACAACGAATGAGAAATAATAACCACTGTTCGTCCTTTTTTAATAGCATCCAAAGAGTTTTTAATTTGTTCCGTTGCAATCGCATCCAAACTTGCCGTTGGTTCGTCTAAGAAAATAATTGGCGGATTTTTCAAAAACAATCTTGCAATGGCAATTCTCTGTTGTTGACCGCCAGAAAGTTGCGTCGCATCATGCTGATAAGCCAATGGCAAATCCAAAACCTGTTCATGCAAATAAGCTTTTTTCGCTGCTGCTTCTACTTCTTCAAAACCGGCGTTCATGTCGCCATAACGAATATTATCTTCAATACTTCCTTTAAAAATATGATTTTTTTGAAGCACCAAACCAATATCATCCCTTAAAAAAGTATTGTCGTAATCGTTTAAATCCACATTATCCAACTTAATATTACCAGAATCTGGAAGATAAAATTTACACAACAAATTAATCACAGTTGATTTCCCAGCGCCTGAAAGTCCGACCAATGCTGTGGTTTTACCATATTCAATTAACATACTGACATCAAAAAGTGCTTGCGTTCCGTTGGGATAAGAAAAATATACATTTCGAAGCTCAAAAGTTCCTTTTATTTCCTTTTCAACAAAAGTTCCACTCGGTTCTTCCTCGTCATCGGCATTTAAAATATCAAAATAACCTTCCGCATAAATCATCGCATCATTCATATCATCATAAATCCTATGAAGCTGACGAATAGGCGAAGAAACGTTGTTGAACAACATAATATGCAACATAATTGCACCAATCGTCATCTGCTGATCGAGAACCAAATAAACAGTCAAAAGTATAATTAAAACAACGCCAATTTGCTCGATAAAAGTTTTTAATCCATCATAGAAAAAATTCGTTTTACGCGTGTACAACTGGCTTTCCATAAGTTGCATTTGGAGGTCGTATTGTTTTTTACCTTCAAATTTTTCTCGAACAAAACTTTTAATCACCAAAATTGAATTGATGAGATTGAGCAAACCCGAAGTTTTTTCTTCACGTTGATTTCTCAATGTTCGTCGGACTCCAGAAAGTTTTTTAGCTTGTAAATTGCTCACCCAAAAATAAATCGGAACAATAATCGTAGAAACCAAACCGACATACGCATTCTGCATGTACATCACGATTAACGCAATAATCGATGTCGTAAAAAGTGGTAAAATATCGATAAAAAAGTTTTGCACGAGCTTTGTTAAACTTTCAATTCCTCTATCGATGCGGGTTTGAAGCTTTCCAGATTCGTGGTTTTCGTCATTAAAATAGGAAACCTTATAGGTCAGAATTTTATCAATCGCTCGTTGTGCAAGCTCTGAACTAACATTAATTCTAATTTTTTCACCATAAAATTTCTGTCCGAAATTGATAAAAATGTTCAAAATTTCCTTCACCAAAAGAATAATCGAAATAACGACCAAAATATGAATTCCTTCCTGCATAGGATTTGGTAAGTCAATCAATTTTTGAACCTCATCAACGGTATATTTCAGGACAATTGGGTTGACTTGCGCCGCCAAAGCGCCCAACAAAGTAAGAAGCAGCGTCCAAAAAATCATCAAACGATAAGGCTTAATGAAAGGTTGAAGCTGCTTAAATATTCCATAGATAGTAATGGTTCGGTTGAAAGGATTTTTCATATTTCAATTTGCGAACCATAAATGTAGGAAAAATATGAGTCAGACGATACGAGTTTCGGTTTTTAAGGTTTAAGGTTAAGCATGTCATAAACTTCTAAGATTGATAAAACCCGCAAATTCTACCTCGTAACTCAAAACTCGCATCACGAGCCTCGTAACTCGCAACTCATAATTCATAATTCATAACTCGTATCTCTAATGCGGCAACTTTTCACGGAATTTACCATAAACCCAAGTTCCGAAAATTGCTGAAAGTAGCGTCACCGTTACGACCAAAGCGCCAGTTCCGATTTGCGCAAACAATGGTCCTGGACAAGCGCCTGTAATCGCCCATCCAAATCCAAAGATTAAACCGCCATAAATTTGACCTTTGTTGAATTTTTTGTCAGCGATTTTTATGGGTTCGCCATCCAAAGATTTGATTTTGAATTTTTTGATTAACCAAACCGATAACATTCCCGTTACAACGGCACTTCCGATAACACCGTACATGTGAAAAGATTGCAAACGGAACATTTCCTGAATTCTAAACCAACTGATGAGTTCGGCTTTTGTGATGACGATTCCGAAGAATATTCCGGCTATTAAAAATTTTATATAATCTAATGTTTTCATTTTTTAAATTTTAATTTGAATTGCAAGTTTTGAGTTTTAAATTTAAGATTTAACGTTCTTAAATCTTTCTTCTAGGCTCTTTACAATGATAAAATCCACGGCATTACAAAATTAGCAACGATGAATCCACCCAACATAAAACAAATGGTTGCAACCAACGATGGCCATTGCAAATTTGACAATCCCATGATGGAATGTCCACTCGTACAACCGCCCGCGTAACGCGTTCCGAAGCCTACTAAAAACCCACCAACGACGAATAAAAAGAAACCTTTTAATGAAAATAAAGTTTCCCAATTCATAAAATCGGATGGAATTAAACTTGAAAAATCTGTAATTCCGTAAGCTGCTAATTCTGTTTTTAGATTCGGATTTACATCGACTGGTTGCCCATTAGAAAGGAAATTAAAAGCGATAAAACCGCCAATTAAAATTCCGAAAACAAAAACTAAATTCCAGATTTCGCTTTTCCAGTTGTATTTAAAAAACGGAATATTCGATGGTGCGCAAGACGCACAAATATGTCTTAACGACGACGAAATTCCAAAAGTTTTGTTACCCAAAATAAGCAACATTGGGACTGTAAGTCCGATCAAAGGTCCCGCAACGTACCATGGCCACGGATTTTTTATAAGTTCTAACATTTTTTTTTAGATTTTAGATGCTAGAACCAAGAATCAAGATTTGAGATATTTTTTCATATCACTTCTTGGCTCTTGGCTCTTGATTCTTGATTCTTGATTCTATTTTTTTATAACTTCTAGCTCAACAAAGACTTCGCTGCCTTTTCTTGGTGGAATTGAATTATAACATTCTTCCATTTTTTTTATTTTGAAATAAGCTTCAAAAATGAGTTTGTATTCGCATGGACAACCACCAAACGGAGGACCTTGATGTTCGAAAACCGCATCAAACATAACGCCTACAATTTTTCCATTTGGTTGTAAAAGTTCAGCGGACTTTTTCGCATAATCTTGTCGCATTGATGGCGGAATTGCGCAGAAAAAAGTTTGCTCCAACATCAAATCGTATTCGCCTTTATGCTCAAAAAAGTCACCTAAAATCACTTTTATTTGAGGATCATTCCTGAATTTACTTTGCAAAATTTCGACAGCTTTAGGCGCAATATCGATGAGTGTAATGTTTTGAAAACCGTTCTTTAAAAGATATTCGGCTTCGTAAGCATTTCCGCAACCAGGAATTAAAATCGAGATATTTTTATCCTTAATTTTGTCCATGTAGTCGGTGATTGCAGTTGATGCATAGCCAACATCCCAAGCCGTTTCTTGATTTTCCCAGCGGGTGTCCCAATATTTTTTGTCTAAAGGAAGGTCGCATTGCGTTACGCAACATTTTAGGTCTTGATTTTTATTTTCTTCTGTATTCATTTTTCTAGTTTACAATGTGTCGCAAGGACGGAATTTATTTCAAATTTAAAGTTGATGTATAATAATTAAAGATAAATCTATATTTTCATCAGATTTCTTTTATCCTTAAGGTCATTTCGAGTAGCGAAGCGTATCGAGAAATCTCTTTCAAAAAAGTTCTCGATATGATTTTTTCAAAATCTACTCGAACTGACGGTAAAGCGGTGACATTATTCTCTAATAAATCAATGTTTCAAAATCAATTCGTCGTTAATTTTTTCATGTTTTGTAAAGAACCTCCATTAAAAACATTCTCAAATCCAGCTTGTTTTAAAATTGATTGTGCTTGTTTGCTACGCATTCCACTTCTGCAAAAAATCACAATATTTCTTTTATTCTTCAACTTGTTTATTTGATTTGAAATTTCATTTAACGGAATATTCACCGCATTTTTTATACTTCCTGAAGCAAATTCTACTTTGGAACGAACATCGATTAAAGTTGCTCCATTCTTGATAGCTTCCGTCAGCTTTTCTGAATCTTCGGAACCAAAAATCTTTTTTAGAAAATCAATAATCATAATTGCATTTTTTTAGATGGACAAACAAAATCAGTTTTTGGAATTTCCGTTTTTGAAATGGCATTAAAACCGCCTTCAACTTCCGAAAAATTACGATAACCACGCGCTTGAAGAATACTTGCAGCCATCATACTTCTGTAACCTCCCGCACAATGAATGTAAAAAGGCTCGCCAGAATCTACATCATTTATCCAATCATTAATATACGCCAAAGGTCTGCTGTAAGCATTTTGCACGTGTTCTGCTTCGAACTCGCTTTCTTTACGAACGTCTAATATTTTAATATCTTCATAATATTCTGAACTAAATTGTTCGGCAGAAATTCTGTTAACGGTATCGATTTCTTTTCCTGAATTTTTCCAAGTTTCAAAACCATTTTCAAGATGGCCTAAAATATGATCAAAACCCACACGACTCAATCTGGTAACAGCTTCTTCTTCATTTCCTTTATCGGTTACTAACAAAATCGGTTGTCGAACATCTCTCACCAAAGCACCAACCCAAGGCGCAAAATCACCATTCAGACCAATATTTATCGACTGCGGAATAAATCCTTTTGCAAAATCTGCCGCCGAACGAGTGTCCAAAATCAAAGCTTCTGAACTCTCTGCAATGTCTTCAAATTCTTCGGCTGACAAAGCTTTTAAACCATTATTTAAAACTTCGTCAAAATTTTCGTAACCTTTTTTGTTCATCGCAACATTCATCCCAAAATAAGCTGGCGGAGGCAACAAACCTTCGGTAACTGCTTTAATGAAAGCTTCTTTGTTAGGTTGATTTAACGCATAATTAGTCTTTTTTTGATTTCCTAAAGTGTCAACCGTTTCTTTTTGCATATTCTTACCACAAGCGGAACCCGCACCATGAGCTGGATACACCGTAATATCATCCGACAAAGGCATAATTTTGTTTTGCAAAGAATCATAAAGCAAACCTGCCAAATCTTCCTGCGACATATTTGCGGCTTTTTGAGCTAAATCTGGGCGACCAACATCACCCAAAAACAAAGTATCTCCCGAGAAAATAGCGGTTTCTTTTCCGTTTTCATCAATTAAAAGATAAGTGCTGCTTTCCATGGTGTGACCAGGCGTGTGAAGAACTTTAATCTTGATATTTCCGATCTCGAAAACTTGTCCGTCTTCAGCAATAATTGCTTCAAAAACTGGATTTGCTGTTGGTCCGTACACAATTTTCGCTTCTGTTTTTTGACTTAAGTCAACGTGACCGCTAACGAAATCCGCATGAAAATGCGTTTCGAAAATGTACTTTAAAGTCACATTATCTTTTTGCAATCTTTCGATATAAGGTTGGGTTTCACGAAGTGGGTCAATAATCGCAGCTTCGCCGTTGGAAACTATATAATAAGCGCCCTGCGCTAAACATCCTGTATAAATTTGTTCTATTTTCATATTCTTTAATTTAGTTGTACAAAGTTCTTACTATTTAAAATCTTACACCGCTACTTTTGTTACATAGGAAGGTTTTGGTTGTTGGTTATTGGTTATTAGTTGTTAGTTGATGGTTGTCAGTTGTCAGTTGTCGATTTTGGGTTCTTGATTCTTGTCTCTTGCCTCTTAATCAAAACTGATTCATAATTCATAATTCATAATTCATAATTCATAATTCATAATTCATAATTCATTACAAAAACATTTCCTTTATAATTACAAAAATTCCCATTATCAAAACAAACCATCCGAAAGCGGGTTTTAGTTTTTTACCATCAATATTTTTTGATAAACGAGCACCAATTATAATTCCGAGAATTGCTAATCCAGAAATGATCATTAAAAATGTCCAATTAATTTCGTCGAAATGCTCATAAGAGGCTAAAAATCCGAATGCAGAATTAATTGCAATAATTAATAAAGAAGTTCCAATTGCTTTTTTCATGGGTGTTTTTAATAATCCAACCAAAGCTGGAATAATTAAAAACCCGCCTCCAGCTCCTACAAATCCAGTAATTACACCAACCATTAATCCTTCAAAAATCACTAATGGATAATTGTATTTTTGATTAGTTGGCAAAATTTCATGCTTATCTTTTTTTATCATTTTAAAGGATGCCACCAACATTAAAACTGCAAAAACCAACATCAGGAACATGCTTTTCGAAACGTGAAAATCTCCAATTTGGAATAATGTATTTGGAATTTGAGGAAGAATGAAATGTCTTGACAAGTAAACACCAACAATAGACGGCAAACCGAAAGTGATTACGGTTTTTAAATCGATTAAATTATTTTTAAAATAACTGGTTGAGCCCACCAAACTTGTTGCACCAACCACAAAAAGCGAATATGTTGTTGCTAAAACGGCATCCACTTGGAATAAATACACCAAAACCGGAACGGTTAAAATACTTCCGCCACCGCCAATTAATCCGAGTGAAATTCCTATTAAAATTGATGCTAAAAATCCTGCTATCTCCATTTCCTATCTTATGATGATGCAAAATTGGGATAATCGAAGAAGTTGTACAGCTACTTTTGTTACAGAGCCCTTAGCTATTTAACATTAAATGATTGAAAAGATTGAAAAGATTGAAAGATTAAAATTTTACATACATCACAACTAACTTCTAATTTCTAACCTCTAATTTTTAAAGTAAAGTAATTTTGTTACGACCAAGTTGAACTTCGCCGTTTTCTTCAAGTTGTTTTAGAAGTCGGGAAACCACGACACGAGCGGTTCCTAGTTCATTGGCGAGTTGTTCGTGGGTAACATTTAACGTGTTGGATTGCGTGAGTTCAGCTTTTTTTTCGAGAAGGTTTAGTAAACGTTCATCTACTTTTTTAAAAGCAATTTCGTTGATGATGCCCAACAATTCTTCAAATCTTTTATGATACAATTTGAAAATATAATCGAGCCACTCAGGATGTTCTTTTATAAACTCCGAAACCTTGGTAACAGGAAGGAAAAGAATCTCCGCGTCTTCCTCGATTTCGGCTTTCACTTTGCTGGTTTCGTTGTGCATTCCGCCCAAAAAAGACATGATACAAGATTCGCCAGCTTTTATGTAATACAAAAGAATTTCGCGGCCGTCTTCCTCCGTACGAACGACCTTCATTGCGCCTTTTGTAACAATAGGAATCGCTCGAATGCTAGAATTTTCGTCCACAATTACATCTCCAGCTTGATATTCTTTGCTAACGCTGTATTTATAAAGCTTTTCAAGAAGTTTTGGCGTGGATTGAAACTCTTGTTTTAATTCTGGACTATCCATTTTATTGTTGACTATCGAAAGTTGTAAGGTATTTTAATCTTGTGTTAGAAAGCTGTTCTGCGTTTCGGGCAACTTCTTCATAACTTTGATTGGACTTCAATTCAGTTTTTTGAAGAACGAAAGAATTATGTGCGTTTTTATCAACAACATCTGAGAAAATAAATTCAATTTCGGAATTTGCTAAAGATGCAAAGCTAATATCTTCGAAACCATAAAGCAATTTTAAATCTTTGGTTGCAGGATAAAACTCATCTACATAAGCTTGGAATTCATTTTTTGAATCGAAATCTCCAGCCCAAATATTATAAACATAATGCTTTTTCGTTGATTTATTTAGAATATCTTGATACACGAAGTTTTCACCCAAATAAGCTTCTCGAACTTGTGGGTCGTTCGCCAAATCCTCCGGAAGACCTTCTTTCAGGATTCTTCCTTCAAACATAATGTAAGTTTTATGTGTAATCGCTAAAGTCTGTTGAACATTGTGGTCGGTAATTAAAATCCCGATGTTTTTGTCCACCAAACTGCGGACAATCTTCTGAATATCTTCAACCGCAATCGGGTCAACTCCCGCAAATGGTTCATCGAGAAGAATAAAGTTGGGACTTGTCGCCAAACATCTTGCAATTTCGGTTCTACGACGCTCTCCACCAGAAAGTAAGTCACCACGGTTTTTGCGAACGTGATGAAGCGAAAATTCTTCAATCAGTTCATCACATTTCATTTGTTGCTGCTTTTTCGAAAGATTTGTCAACTGCAAAACGCCCATCAAATTATCTTCAACAGACAATTTCCTAAAAATAGAAGCTTCTTGCGCCAAATATCCGATGCCTTTTTGGGCACGACGGTACATCGCATCGTTGGTAATTTCTTGTTTATCGAGGAAAATTTTACCAGAAGTAGGCTTCACCAAACCTACAATCATGTAGAAAGAAGTGGTTTTTCCGGCTCCGTTTGGACCTAACAAACCGACAATTTCACCTTGTTGAACCTGCACAGAAACTCCTTTTACAACTTTCTTTGGTCCGTATTCTTTAATTAAATTTTCTCCTCGTAAAATCATAGCGACAAAGATAATTATTTTTTGAATCTAAATTAGTTTTAGGATTTTACTTCTTTGCAGATTTTATAGCCCCGATGTTCTATGTTAATCTGCAAATTTTTCAGGTTAAAATTTTTAATT
>NZ_DAMBQF010000038.1:0-20051 GCF_032062245.1 Soonwooa sp. | reverse complement strand
TAAAATTGTGTTAATTATTTTAACATTTGTTGCACTAAATTTCTGAAACGGCGTTACTATGTCGTACAACGGAAAAAGTATTGGCGAAGTGCGGGCTTAATTTAACTGGAAGTTCAATTTAGACCTGCGTGGAGCCGATGCTTTTTCTTCGAACTAAATTACTGAAAATTGTGGAAATAAAAAGCAGCGGCGGATAAATATTTCCACATTTTCTATTTTATATTCAACCCCGCATTTTGCCAATACAATGTTATCCGAAAAAATAAACTGATAGAAACTAATTGCTGTTAAATGCTTATATATAGGGTATTTATGAAAATGAGTATATCAAAATAATGCAGAAAAAAGTAAATAAATATGCTATTTGTTTTACCAAAAGTTTTACCTTTGTATTGTATTGCAGTGGATTATTAAACAGTATATTTACTGAATTGCTGTCCTTTGCTTTCGTTGGTAATATTACTCATTTTTAATCAAAATATAAAAACTATGGCTTCAATAAAATTAGTATTGATCGTAAAGAAAGTAGATGCTTCCGGGCATTGTCCGCTTTACATTCGTGTGATTAAAGATCGTAAAGTAAAATACGTATCTACCGGAGTTAAACTGAAAATTAACGAATGGGATGAAGATAAACAGCGAGTAAAAAAGAACAAAGAAAATTCCGCCAGAATGAATGCTTTTTTGGCGGTTAAAATTGCTGATGCAGAAAGCTTAGTTGCAGACGAAGAAAGAAAATCAACTACAATATCCGCGAAGAAATTGAAGCGGGCAATCAAGGGAATGCCTTCCGTTAATTTCTTTCAATATGTGGATAAAAGATGCGATATTCTCAAAGCAAGTCTTTCATTAAAAACCATTTCTAATTACAAGAAATACACCCATAAATTTGAAAAATTTGTTGGACACAGGGATTTGAATTTCGATGATATTTCAGTGACATTGTTGAACGATTATGTTTCGTATATGGGTAATAAATTGGGTAATGGAGCAACCACTCAAAACTATTCTCTGTTGGTTTTGTCCATTATGTTCAAAGCTGCAATGAATGAAGATCTTATACCTGAAACGATGTATCCATTTTCAAAAGTCAAAGTAAAAAGGGAAAAGGGCAAAAGGTTATTCTTGACGAAAGACCAGTTCAAAAAATTTAAAGAGCTTGAACTGGAACCAATGAGCAAAGAAGATATTTACAGGGATATGTTTATGTTTTCCGTATTTGCGGGTGGATTGAGATTTAGTGATGTGCTTTCTTTAAAGTGGAAGGAATACAATGAAGAAGAACAAAGAATTTCCAAAGTCATCCGAAAAACAGGCAGACATCACGCCCTACGTATTGGCGAAGATGCTGTTTCTATTCTCAATAAGTATAAAAATTCAGATGTTACAACAAACGATTTTATTTTCCCCTTAATTCCGGATGTTGATTTTTTTGATAAAAATAACGAATATCAGCAAAGAATGATTGATAATAATACCAGTTTATGTGGAATTCGGCTTCGAAAAATTGGAAAAGATTTGGAATTGCCTTTCACACTTTCATTTCATTTAAGCCGCCATACGTTTGCTACCAATGCTCTGAACAACGGTATGAGAATAGAGTATGTTTCAAAGCTATTGGATCATACTGATATTGGGATTACTCAGATTTACGCCAAGATCATTAGTGAAGAACTGGATAAAGCGGTTGACAGTTTCGTTAAAATGTAAGTACATAATAGTATCTAAAATTGATAAAATAGATACAAAAGTGTTTCTATGTTGATAAATTTATAATCATTCTGGAATTCAGGATGATTTTTTTTGCGTTCTTTTTCTTAATTTTGAATAGAATACACAATGATGAAAATGTTCCATTTTTCTTTTTGAAACTTGAATTGTTTTTATCAAAATTCTTTTTAATGAGTTTAAAAACTGCTTTTAAAGCTGAATTTTTATTTAAAATCTATTATGTAGATGTCAAACCGCTTTCAAAATTTGGAAACTGTTCCTTTTGCGGATTATATGACAAGGTTGAATTCCAAAGATTTCAATCAGGAACTCGATGTGGATTTTTCCCTAGTAACTGATTTACATTCTTATTGCACTCAACTTTTTGAAAAATTATTTTCTTTAAAACATTCTGAAATTCCCGATTTTTTAGACTATCAATGCAACCATTCTAAAAATGCAATGTTGTGGCTTAATAAATTGGAGAAACTGATTGAAGTTAATTCTGAATTATTTATTGGCGCAAGAAACGAGAGTAGAAAAACAAAATTATACACCTGCATTGAATTCAAACGCACCGCTTTAAAGTCCGACGGACTAAAACAAAGTCAAATCAGACCAAATACGAAGTATATTAATGCACAAGCCGAAGAACGATATTTTTCGATTAAAGAAACACGTGAAAATGTAGAGAAAATGCAGACTGACGCAGAAAAAATTCTGTATTTAACAAAAGAAATCTTTGAGTATGAAAGTGCGGATATCGAAATGATTAATCATAAACTTCCTGTATATTCAGGAGAATGTAAAAAATATATTACACAAATTCAAACACTTGCTTCCCTAAAAATCCAATTGGAGGAAGAAACTAAGAAATCAAAAGTTCAAAATCAAAAGATGGAGAAAATCAGATTGTATGGTCCGTTAAATATTATGACCAATGCTTTCAAGCAAATGATGACAGATGTAAAACCAAGCGGATTGCCTTATATTCAAAACAAAATCAAAGATATAGCCTTATTTATTTGCAATAATTTTGAGGATGAAAACGGGAATAGCATTTCTAAAGAAACAGTGCAAACCTATCTTTCCCCAAACCGAAATGACAAAGATCCGAATTCTGACAATTCAGTAAAACTCTAGTCCGATTTTTCAATAAAACCTTAAAACTAATAAGCCTTATTTCATTGCGCTTTGCAAGTTTTTTAGTCCGATCGGACTAAAAAGTACTTATCGGACTTTCCACAAAATTTCACCTTTGCTTCATAATCTTTAAAACAAAAATATTATGGAAGCCATTATCTTATCAAAAGACCAGTTTGAAGAATTAATCTCAAAAATTAATGACATTGCAAACAAAGTAAACACAAAATCTGGCATAGTACAAGAAACGTATTTGGATAACAAACAGTTTATGGAAATGCTAAAAATTTCACCAAGAACGGCACAAACATGGCGAGACGAAGGGAAAATTTCTTTTAGCCAAGTTGGAAGCAAAATTTATTACAAACTTTCCGATGTCGAAAAATGTATGGAAATCTACTACAACAAGTCATTTGCAAAAAAGTAAAATTTTCAATTCTGATCAATTAAAAATGCAAGCCCTTAAAATATCTGAGGGCTTTTATCTAAACTCTACACTCTAACTTTTAACTTCTAAAATAATGAAAACCACCATATTTCAAAACTTCAACGAAGTAACCGATACGCAACCCATAGAAAAAGTATTGGATAACATCAAAAACGGAACCTATCGAAACCAAATCGTTTACCTTAGAAAATCCATTGCCGAAGACAAAAAAGAAGCGGCAGAACGCATCAAAAAATCTCTTCCAGCATTCACACCAAGTGCCACATTCAAAGGCGGAAGAAAAATGGAATTTCTGCAAAACTATAATCAAATCATTTGCTTGGATATTGATAAACTCGAAAAAAATAAACTGGCAGAAGTAAAATCAAAAGCAATAGAAAATGAATATGTTTTTGCAGCTTTTATCAGTCCTTCCGGAAATGGACTCAAAATTTTTGTGAAAGTTTCGTCCGATCAGGAAAACCACAAAGAAATGTTTCTGAAATTGCAGCGATATTTTGAAGAATTATTGGCGGTAGAAATCGATAAATCAGGAAAGGACATTACCAGACTTTGTTTTGTATCGTATGATCCCGAATGCTTCGCTAACACCACTTCCGTTGTATTCCCTGAAAAAGAAAATGAAAACGACTGTCATCCTGAGCTTGTCGAAGGATTTCCTATCAACAGACAACGATCAACCGACAACTACGATGTTCAGTATGAACATTGTGTCCGCTTCACAGAGAAAAAAGAACAGTTTGCAGAAGGCAACCGCAACAATTTTGTATTTCAGCTAGCCAACAATCTTAACAGAAAAGGCATTCCCGAAGCAATGGCTTTAGGCTATATTTTGGTAGATTATGGATATGACACCAAAGAAGTTTCAGTAGCAGTTCAAAGTGCCTATCAAAACACCTCACAATTCAATTCAGACGAATTTAAACCGAAAAATCCGCGAGTGATAAACGTGCGTAAAACCAATGTCATTCCGAACGAAAGTGAGGAATCTGAGGACGAAGAAAAACCAAGTTTTATCGATAAGCTCGAAATGTTTTTAGATAAACGATACAATTTCCGTTACAACAAAGTATTAGGGAAATTAGAATTTAAAACCATTAAAGCCACCAAGTTTAAACCGATGACCGACTTCACAGAAAACTCTATTCTTCGTGAAATCCTCAAAGCGAAAGTAAAATGCAGCATCAATTCCTTACGGAATTTGCTTCATTCCGATTATTGCGAAATGTTCGATCCATTTGAAGTTTATTTTGAAAACTTACCGAAATATGAAGAAGAAAACGATTATATTCAGCAATTGGCAGATACCATTACCACGACAAAGCAGGAGCTTTGGAGAACCTGTTTCAAAAAATGGTTTGTGGCAATGGTTGCCTGTGTATTGGACGAAAAACAAGTCAATCAAACCGTCATTGTATTCAGCGGGAAACAAGGTTTAGGAAAAACAACCTGGATAGAAAAACTAATGCCTAAACAACTGAAAGAATACATTTTTTCGGGAACCATAAATCCAAGTAATAAAGATACTCTAATCCACTTAGCAGAATGTATGTTAATCAATCTGGACGAACTGGAAAATCTCAACCGTTCAGAAATCGGAAGTTTAAAAGAAATCATCACCAAAACACATATCAGAATGCGAAAAGCATACGGTCATAATAACGAAAATATGCCACGCAGAGCCAGCTTCGCTGGTTCTGTTAACACTGCCCAATTCTTGAATGATACCACCGGCTCACGCCGTTTTCTGTGTTTTGAAGTAGAACATATCGTGTACACCCACGAAATCGACATCAACAAAGTCTATGCACAGGCACTGTCATTATTCACCAATGGCTTCCGCCATTGGTTCAACCAGGAAGAAATCAAAGAAATCAACCAAAACAATGAACAATACCAATTACGAAGCCCAGAAGAGGAATTGCTGTTAACGTGGTTTGAACCTGCCGAAAAGGACAAAGCTCAATATTTCTTCAATACCACACAAATCGCACAAATACTTTCATCACGTGCAAATATTAATATTAATGAAGCAACTGTCCGTAAATTAGGAATGGCGTTAAAAAAGCATGGCTTCAAGAAAATAGTTAAAAACAAAGTCTATGTTTACCCAATAATACTTCATGAATACGAAGAAGTTAACAAGGAAAATCAACAATTTGAAACACCCAGTACAGAAATTTTGGAGCAGCAAAAAATACCTTTCAGATTTGATAATTGAAAGCGTGTGCAAAAAAGCACTCGTTTTCTTTTAATTTCATCAAAGTAACAACGTAAGTAACGTAAGTGATTTTTAATAAAACACTTTTTCATTTTTTTTCTTTAGAAAAAAAATGCTGAACTAGAGTAGAATAGTGCAAACCCCGTACCTCGCTTCTTTTCTTTGCTCTTAACCCCTCATTTTAAATAGTTTTTTTTACAACTGAATAGCAAAAAAATCTTTTTACAGATTTTCTCTTACGTTCTTACGTATTTACGGTTTTCCGTTTTTTTCTTTCAATTGCACTTTGTATATTTGAGAGTTTACATATTTTACAATAAAAATTAATAATATACTTTCAATACATGAGTTTATTCGACCATATAAAAGAACTCCTTAGTCAGAATGAAAACTTTGCCAAAGACGGTGAAGTTTTTAAAAACAAAGTTGTTGAAGCAGCTTTAAAATTAGATCCCTCTCTTATTTCAATTTTAATAAAAGATGAGAAAGCTAAATCAACGTTTTTTGTAGACGTAGAAGGCGTTTTAGTTTTTGATAAAATCAAATTTCAAAAATTTGTTTCTAACAAAGATTTTTTACCCGATAGTTTTACTGCCTTTAAAAACAAAATTGGTCTTACTGCAAATGGTGAATACCTTACAGAAGCTAAAGAAGTAGTTTTAGATTTCCCTTACAAAGATTGTGTTTTAGAAGGTGGTCAGACAAAAGATAATGAAAAAAGAAGTGAGATTTTTTGGAGTGAAACCCTTGCCCCTGAAGAAATCGATAGATTGTTTGAACCAAAAGTATTAAGCAATTGGAAAAAATATGATAAAGATGGTGAACATAAAGTAGAAAGCATTTCTTTGGATGATAATTTGATTATTAAAGGGAACAACCTTATTGCTCTTCATTCTCTTAAAAAAGTCTATAAAGGCAAAATCAAATTAATTTATATTGATCCACCATATAACACAGGTAAAGACTCCTTTTCATACAATGATAGTTTTAACCATTCTACTTGGTTAACATTTATGAAAAATCGTTTAGAAGTTGCTTATGAGCTATTGAAAGAAAATGGTGTATTATTTATTTCTATAGATGTTAATGAACAAGCTTATCTAAAAGTTCTTTGTGATGAAATTTTTAGACGGGAAAATTTTGTTGGTGAAATTATTTGGGAAACAGCTACAGATAATAATCCCACTCAAATATCTATTGAGCATGAGTATGTTTTATGCTATGCAAAAAATAAAAATATTCTTCCAAAATGGAAAATTACATCAGATAAAGCTCAACACATAATAAATAAATACAACGAATTAAAACTTGAACTAGGTGATGATATTAAATTGATAGAAAAAAATTTAAGAGCATGGGTTAACGCAATGAAAAAAAGTAATGATGTTGATTTGTCAGGGGTTTCTCATTATAATTATGTTGATGAGAAAGGAGTTTTTTATCCAGGCAATTCAGCTAATACAAAACCAGGAGGTTACAATTTTGATATTATCCATCCAATTACTAAACAAGCGTGTAAAAAGCCTGAAAATGGTTACAGGTGGCCAATAGAAACATTTAATGAAGCAGATGAAAATGGTGAAGTATTATGGCCTGATGATGAAAATGGTATTCCAAAAATTAAAAAAAGGATTGAAACAGCAACTGAATTGCTTAAAGGATATTTTTACGAAGATAATAGGAAGTCTACTAAAGCTCTCACTAAAATCATGGGACGAAAAGTATTCGAAAATCCAAAATCAATTAATTTATTAAAGAAAATCATAAAGTTTTCTACAAGTGATAATGATATAATACTAGATTTTTTCGCTGGAAGTGGATCAACTGCTGAAGCCGTTTCAGAGGTAAATAAGGAACTAAATAGTAATCGAAAATATATTTTAGTTGAACAAATGGATTATATTGATAAAGTAACTTTAGAAAGAGTATTAGCAACAACTAAAGACTCATTTGTATATTGTGAATTAATGAAGTTAAATCAATTAATTATTGATAAAGTTTCCGAAACTAGGGATTTTATTGAAATTATAAAATTTATCCAAAATTTAACTTTAAATCCTTTAATAAAAATTACATTAAATGAAAATTATTTAAAATCGTTATTGGAACTTTCTAATGATAATTTAAAAGCTGCAAAAAAAACATTATTAGAATGTTTTGATAAAAATATGTTATATGTGCCACTAACTGAAAGTCAAAATTTGGATTACAGTATTTCAAAACTTGATTTAAATTATACTAATCAATTCTATAATCTATAATGCTATTAACTAACTTGAGAAAAGAAACTTCCGAAAGGAGTGATGAAAAAAATTGGGCTAAAGATGTTTTACTGTCTCAAAACTCATATTATTTTGAAAGTATTGAAGGGTGTAATCAAGATAAAGATAATTTAGTAAAAAATTTATTCGAAAGAGCTCGGGTAGATATTGATGAAAATGGAACTCAAGCGGTAGATGATATTAGGAAATTAATAATTGATTTAGAGTCAATTGAGAAACTTTTACGAAAAATTAATTTTGCTAAGTGCTTTAATATCAATTTGCAATATGTATTATATTGTGACGAATCCGAAAAAGTATTCGTATATGAGTTTGTGACTATTGATAATTTAATATTAAACCTTGAATTTAATTCTTACAAAGAGTTTGCTGATTGGATTTATAGCATTAAAGGTTGGAAATCAAACAAAACCTTTAGAGAATATGATGATTTACCAAATTTTGATAAAAAATTACGAAAAGCTGGTACGCCTTGGCCAACGAATATAGATTGTTTTGTATGTGATTTTGAAAATAATCCAATTGGTATTATAGAATTTCAAAATGCTGATAGAGTTGGTGTTTTAAATCATTGTAATAATGATTATTTTCTGTGCAAAATGTCAAGTATTAATCAATGGGGGTACACGGTATATCATGATGATATTAGAAGGTGGACTTCACAAGAAATTTTAAGAGTTCAGTCTAGTCTGAAATATATTATTATTACTTGGTCTCAAAATAATTTTGATTTTCAGTTGAAAATTTTGGATAAGGTTACGATCCCATATTTTCCATTAAAAAATGGTTCAATAGACTGGGATTATCACAATAAATATAAAGCTGCAATGAACAAATTTATTAATCAAAATAAGCCAGATAGCATATATAACTCAATATCTAATAATGGTAAAACTTATAATTTAGTCAATGATAATTCAAGAATAAATATGATTATTAATGAACCTCCTGTCACATATGGTGATAAGACATTTCCGTCACTTTATTACAAATCAAAAGAAAAAGTTGAAAATGGAAAGAGTCATTTACTAGAATATTTTCATAGATCTTTAAAATATTAAATGGAAAATCTTAATACTTTGATAAGCTCTGGTATTTCGTTAGGTTTTATCAAATTAGAAGCTAACCCAAATATCGTAAATAATCTTAATCCTAAATGGGGATTAAGACCTTATCAAATTGAAGCATTTGCACGTTTCAATTACTATCTTACATCGTATCCTCAAAAACAAATACCTTCCCAATTGTTATTTCACATGGCTACAGGAAGTGGTAAAACTTTGGTTATGGCAGGTATAATTTTAGATTTATACCAACGTGGGTACAGAAATTTTATTTTTTTTGTCAATAGCACTTCAATTATTGAGAAAACTAAAGATAATTTTCTAAACAATTTGTCTTCAAAATACTTGTTTAACGACACAATTTCGTTTTCAGATAAGCGTGTAGAAATAGTTGAAGTAGAAAATTTCGAAGCGGTTAATTCAGAGGATATCAATATTGTATTTACCACAGTTCAAGGCTTACATACAAGGCTAAATGCACCGCGTGAAAATAGCATTACATACGAAGATTTCGAAGATAAGAAAGTAGTCTTACTTTCAGATGAAGCCCATCATATCAATGCAGATACTAAAAAGGGTAAATTATCAAAAGATGAAGCAGAAGAAATAATCAGTTGGGAAAGCACTGTAAACAAAATTTTCAAATCCAATTCAGATAATTTATTATTAGAATTCACAGCTACAGCAGATTTAGACAATGCCAATGTGAAGGAAAAATACGAGGATAAATTAATTTTCGATTATCCTTTAAAACAATTCCGTATCGATAAATATTCTAAAGAAGTACAATTATTACAAGCAGATTTAGAACCTTTCGAACGTACTTTACAAGCCGTTTTATTAAGTCAATATCGTCGTAAAATATTTCAAGACTTTAAAAAGAATATAAAACCTGTAATTCTACTAAAATCTAAAACTATCGGGGAAAGTGTTACTTTCTATGATGAATTTATAGAAAAAATAAAAACCCTTTCAGAAAAAGATATTCTCAACATAAAAGCAAAAAATGATAAAGGTATTTTCAAAAAAATATTCAATTATTTCGATGAAAATAAAGTTTCAATAGAAAACTTATTGATTGAACTCAAAGAAGACTTTGGAGGGGATAAGTGTATTTCAGTCAATAGCAAGAATGATACAGATGAAAAACAACTTATTATCAATAGCTTAGAAGACAAATCCAATGAGTATCGTGTTGTATTCGCTGTAGATAAACTAAATGAAGGTTGGGACGTACTTAATCTTTTCGATATTGTCCGTTTGTATAATACAAGAGATAGCGACCATAAGGCAGGTAAAATAGGTAAAACAACAATGTCCGAAGCTCAATTAATTGGTCGTGGTGCTCGTTATTGTCCTTTCCAATTGGATGAAAGTCAATCATTATTTCAACGTAAGTACGATGATGATTTAGATTTTCCTTTGCGTATCTGTGAGGAGTTGTATTATCATTCAGCACACAATCCAAAGTATATTTCTGAGCTTAATAAAGCATTAGAAGAAATTGGGTTAAAAGCACCAAAAGTTGTACAGAGAGTTCTTAAACTTAAAGATAGTTTTATAGAGTCTGACTTTTATAAATCGGGGTTTATTTTTACTAATGAGAGAAAACCCTATGATCGTTCAGATGTTACAGAATTGTCTCCAGCTATCCGTAACAAAATCGTCAAATCAGTTTTCAGTACAGGTTATTCTTCCTCATCAAAAATATTTGAAGAAAATACAACAGTTGCTTTAAAGCGAGAAACAAAGATTTGGAACATTCTTGATTTTGGAGAACCTGTAATCAGAAAAGCAATTAATAAATTGCCATTTTACAGATTTGATAACTTACAAAGTAAATTTCCTAATCTTACTTCTATTTCTGAATTTATCAATTCAGAATCATATCTAAAAGATATTAAAGTTGAAATTGAAGGGGATGAAATTGTTGCATTAAATCCAGATAAAGAAGTTCAATTAAAATCTGTAATTAAAGTTTTGGAAGAAATTTCAAAATACATTTCCAATGGCTTTATTGAGTTTAAAGGAACTTATGAGTTTAAGTCGCAAAATGTATCTTATGTTTTCAAAGAAAAAACCATTAGTTATTCCGTGAATGAATCATCTGATAAGGAAACAGGTATTCCACAAACCGAAACAACTAACTTAGATTTATTAATAGACCTTTCCAAAGAAGATTGGTATGCATTCAATGACAATTATGGTTCATCGGAAGAAAAATACTTAGTGAAGTTCATAAAACAGGCATATTCCTCATTAAAAAATAAATACGAGGATATTTATCTTTTAAGAAATGAAAATCATTTTAAGCTATATAATTTTGATGATGGTCAAGTATTTGAGCCAGATTTTGTTTTATTTATGAAAGAGAAAGATAATGCTAAGCCAATTATCTTTCAGGCATTTATCGAGCCTAAAGGTTCTCAATTGATAGATAAAGACAAATGGAAACAAGATTTCCTAGTAGAAATTGAAAAACAAGGAAAAATATTAGAAATTTTCTCAAACAGAAAATACAGATTAATAGGTTTACCATTCTACAATGAAGAAACACTAAAACACAATTTCGATACTTTGTTCATAAACAAGTTTGGTATAAATTAATAATCAAAAATAGCTACTATTATGCAAGACAATTTTAATTATTTAAATAATTTGTTTTTAGAAACTAAACAATATTTAGAATTTGGTGATCTTAATGCTGAAGATGCATTAATTAATCTAAATATTGAAATTATGGATGAAATTAGGTCACTAAACAATTACCCTGTTAGTATGATAAATAGTACAGAGATGACATTTCTAACAAATTTACGTATGCAAGTCAATGAACTTAAAGAAAAAAATAACTTTGACTATGAAATTAATGAAAATGAATACTTAGATGAAGATGATCTTGACGATGGATATGATGAAGAAAGTGAATTAGATATGATGTTTCCAGACAGACATGACGACGATTTTGATGAAGATTCCATGAGTTGGGATAGCGTATTTGGTGATGATTAATTAAGGATAAACAAATAATTTACTATTTTTTTTGCAGACTAAGATTTCAATATTCCGCTTAGATTCGTCAGAAGATATAGCGTTTCCAGTACTTCCTGCCAAAGTTAAGGCAGGTGGTTATGGTAGTTTTGAAAGTCCTGCATTAGATTTTCCAGATGATGTTATTGATTTGCTTAAATACCTTATTAAGGACAAAGACACAACTTTTTTTGCTCACGTTACTGGAGATTCACTTAATGGTATTGGTGTTTTTGATGGAGATTTGCTTGTTATTCAAAAAGGCTTATTTCCAAGAGAAAATGATATTGTCGTAGTCTTTTACCAAGGAGAATTTTATGTAAAAAGATACATTCCAAAATATAAAGAAAACGGTACAAGTTTAGAAGAAATTAGATTGAAATCAGAAAATCCAACTTATTCGGATATGTACATTAATGAAGATTCAGATTTTCAATTATGGGGTGTATCCACATTTAATATTCATAAATTAAGGAAATAGTGTACGGCTTAATAGATGGCAATAATTTCTACGCAAGTTGCGAAAGGATATTTCGTCCCGATTTGCGTAATAAACCTGTCGTTGTTCTCAGTAATAACGATGGCTGCGCTATTGCCAGAAGTAATGAAGCTAAATCTTTGGGAATAAAGATGGGACAGCCTTATTTCCAAATTCAGCATTTTGAAAAGGAATCTAGCTTAACCTGTTTTTCAGCAAACTTTATTCTGTATGGTGATATTTCTAATAGAATTACAAATATTTGCCGTAGATATTGTAAGGATATTGAAGTTTATAGTATTGATGAATCCTTTTTAGATTTTCACGGTTATGAATATCTTGATTTACAAAAGCATTGTGAAGATTTAAGGGAAAAGGTTTTAAAAGGATTAGATGTACCAACAAGTATTGGTCTAGCACCTACCAAAACATTGGCAAAAGTCGCAAATAAAATAGCTAAGAAGTTTCCTGTAAAAACCAATTCAGTTTATATGTTAGATAATCCTCAGAAAATAGAGAAAGCTCTTAAATGGTTTCCACTTGAGGATGTGTGGGGTATTGGTAGAAGATATTACGAAAGGTTTTCTGCAAAAGGCATCAAATCTGCTTGGGATTTTACCCAATTACCACAAGATTATGTCCAAAAAGAAATGGGTATTTATGGGTTAAGAATGCATAAAGAATTAAGAGGTATTTCTCAATATGATTTATCAGTTTCTAAACCAAAAAAAGGTATTGCTACTACTAGAACTTTTGATAAAAGAACTGATGATATTGATGTTCTAAGAGAAAGAGTCTCAACTTTTGCCTATAAATGTTCAGAAAAACTTCGTCATCAGAATTCTTGTTGTAGATATGTTACAGTATTTATTATGACAGACCGTTTTAAGCAAGATTTAAAGCAATACAGTAATTCCTTTACATTTACATTGGTTAATCCGTCCAATTCGGCAATTGATTTATCAAAAGCTGCAATACAAGCACTGGATAAAATTTATTTACCATATTTTCAGTATAAAAAAGCAGGAGTTATGGTGACAGAATTTGTTCCTGATACCGAGAGGATGATCTCTTTATTTGATACAGATAATTACGAAAAACATAAGCCTGTTATGCAGGTGATGGATTATATGAATAGCCGTTTAGGGACAGACAAAATTAAATTAGCATCTATGGATATTCAAAAAACTTGGAAGATGAATCAAAAAAATCTTTCTCCCAGATACACTACCGATTTAAACCAAATAATTAAAGTCAATGCAAAATAATTACAAGGAATATCTTTATTATGATGGAGAAGAAGAAAATCCATTTACAGATGAACAGTCTAGAGAATTGAGAAAAGATGTATTTTGGCATTACGAAAAATTACATTTTTTTGCAAAACAAAACGATGATAGTATTTTTACAGTAAAGGGGTATATCAAAAATATTCTTGTCCATTCCCTTGATGAAGATAAACCTACATTACCTCATTACCAATTATATTTAAATAATTCACCCAAATAGTATAGTATGAATTTTAAAATCATTTTTGTTTTTTTATTATTTCATTTTGTTTTTATACTCTCACAAACAACTGCTAAGGTAATTGGAGTTAAAGATGGTGATACAGTTGTAGTTTTATTAGAGGGTAATATCCAAAAAACATTACGTTTAGCAGAGGTAGATTGTCCAGAAAGTGGTCAACCTTTTGGGAAAAATGCAAAGCAGTTTACTTCAGATCAGGTTTTTGGAAAACAGATAACTTTTATTCCAACTGACGAAGATAGATACGGTAGAACTATTGCTAAAATATTTTATGATGATAAATATCTATCTGCTGAAATAATTAAAGCAGGCTTCGGATGGTGGTATTTTTATTATAGTAAAGACAAAAGTCTGGGGGAATTAGAATTTAATGCGAGAAAAAACAATTTAGGTTTATGGCAAGATAAAAATGCAATTTCACCTTGGGAATACCGTAAATTAAAGAGAGAAAATGCTTTAAATAATTAATCAATTATGAACGATTATTCTATTGAACAACTTTATGAAGATATAAAACAATCATGGAGTGATCAGGATGATTTAGATGATTATTTTTATCGTTCTTATGGTTTTATTAGTATGTATTGTTATCAGCAATATGTCTTTGATAAAACTGAATTAAAAGTTTATAAAAGATACACACCCAATTCCTTTGATCCTACTACTGATCCTATACATAATCCAGATTTACGGTATTTATTTATTCTTTTATGTTGTGAAAAATCCCATGTTATTTTAGATGCTTTCAATTTTATTTTATTACCTACAGATTATTTAACTTTACATGAAGAATCTGTTAAAAAACAAATATTAATTACAAAATCACTTCTTAATTAATAAAATTATGTGTTATTTCATTTCAAATAATGTTACTGAAAAAGAAATCAAAGAATCTTTTGGGGTAGAATATAATGGTCCAACATATAAAGGTTCAAATTTTGTAAATGGTTTTGCTCACCCTAATACACCAATAATTTTAGATGATAATAGAAATGAAGCTATCTTGGGTAATTGGGGTATTATTCCGCCTTGGGCAAAAAATCGTGATGGTCAGAAAATGACATTAAATGCACGTATTGAAACTATTGGTGAGAAAAGTAGTTTTAAAGCATCAATTGAAAAACGTTGTCTTGTTATTGTGAATGGTTTTTATGAATGGAAATGGCTTGATACAAAAGGGAAAGAAAAAGAAAAGTATTTTATTCAATTAAACAATGATAAAAAACCCTTTGCATTGGGTGGTATTTATAATGTTTGGACTGATAAAGTTAGTGGGGAACAACTTACTACTTTTACAATTGTAACTACACAAGCAAATGAACTAATGTCGGAAATTCATAACACAAAACATAGGATGCCAATGGTTTTGTCTAAAAAATTTGAAAAAGCATGGTTAGATGATAGGAATATTGATGATTTTGCATTTCCTCATTACAATCCCTCACTTATTGCTGAAATAGTATGATTAAGATTGATTTTTTAGAAAGTAACGATATAGAATTCTTAATTCATCTATATCAGAAATATGGTCTTGATGAAATCTTTATTTCAAACAATACTTTTTCAATAAATCAGAAAATTCTTGATAAGATTCAAGAGAATCCTATTTATGGTGAATCTTTTTATGACCATACTATTTTGATGGAATTATTAGCTGAAATCTGTGAAATTGTAAATCAAGAAGATTCATTTTGTCTGAATATTACTGATAAAGATGTAATATTAAATCCTATTATTGTTGAATGAATAGGATTAAAATACTCCCCAGCAAATAACATAACAAACATTATACGCACAGCCAACCGCTTCGGGGATTGCTTCCTCTTCGCTAAAGCTTCGTTCCTGCAACTGCCAACGTGTTGTGCCTATAATGTGGCGTTATGTTAAATGCTTCCCTTGCAGTCGGGCGAAGCCCTTTGTGCGCCACCGCTCTGTCGTCTTTTGATTGAAATTTTCGTCTTTGTTGAACTGTTCAAATGCCCACCCACCCATTTCAAAGGATGCAAAAAAATGATGCAGAAAGGGTAGTCATTTGCCAATCGTTACAGACGCTTCTCAGCTGAAAATATTTTAAAAAAAATAAAAAAATATTTCATCTGTTCAGCCACTTTCACTCACGCGCATAGCAGTATTCCTTCCTTCCTCCAGGAGCTTTTGCCAACACCTTGTTCCCAGTCCATTACAAAAATGCAATCATTTTATAGGAAAGCATTTTCAGTGCATTTTTGCATCGGTCTGAAAACGCCAAGCTAAAGCTCCTTCCTTCAGTCAGTCATACCGCTATTTTTCCCTCCGCCTGTCACATTTAGACTCAATTAAAAGTTTATTGGTGATTGAGTATGTCGAAAAGCATCATTTTTGTGCAAGCTTATTTACCCATTTTTGCCACATCTTTCTGAAGCTAAATCCAACCTTCTCCAGTTCCTTCACAATATGGTTATGCAAACATATCCATACTGTTTCGTCGCCGCTCGCAGGAGTATGTCGGTTTGTCGTTCCGCCAATCCGCCATACACCTGCCTTTTCCTACGCTCACCGTCCTTTGCCAGGCAACTTTCCACCGCTTTGAATCCTTCCTTTGAACTTTCAGTTTCCAATAAAAAATAAAAAAAGCAAAGCAAGATAGGGGGCTCCCGAAGCCAGCCGCTATATTGTGTAAAGGTCATGCACTTCGTGTTTTTGAAAAAAAATTTTTGGCTAAAAAATATAGCCAAAAACTTTTTCCAAAAAACCTTGACACAACGCCTCGCCCCCTTACAAAAGGGCTTTCTTTTTTTCTTTTTTTTTCGGTTTTTTTCTTCGTTTTCTTTTGAAAAATTTTCGGCGGAGCCTAAATTTTTAAATCTCACGCTATGTCAAATTTCAAAGTACGCACGTACAATTCCGAAAAGGAAACGCCTGAAAACGCTCTGTTTATTCTTTCAAGAGGAAGAAACGCCGGAAAACCACTTTTTGAACCCTGCCCGAACTGTTTTATTCTGTACTGCAAAGACCGGGAAGAACTCGAAATCCTGTACTGGACCTTTTTCACACTCTGGAAAAACGGCTTTTTTCATCCGTATTTATGTGGTTCCGTTATCGAAATGCTTCGCCTTTCTGAACTCAGAAAAATCATTCAGAATTTCATCATTCCAAGTTTATCCAAGATGCAGCAGAACGGAAAAATCCTTTCCGACATCAAAGCGGTTTATCAGCTCGAAGAAAAGTATACCAGACAGCTTCAACAGCTTTCAGAACTTCGTTCTGTATTAGTCCGGAAATATTATTTTCAACTCTAATTCTTAAAAATCCCCACTTCGGGGATTTTTCTTTTAATTGAACTTCATTCCCACCAAAAACCCTGGATAAGTCCTACATATTTCACCCTCCTAAATAACGGACTGCAGGAAAATGAAAGCAAATGCACTAAACAAAAGAAACCCGCCTTTGGAGCGGGAGTAATAGGGGATAAAAGCAATAAAATGAATGATGTTATTCCTGTAAATTCTGATTTTCAGAGGAATTTTCCTGAATTTTAACCGGATTTTCGGGAATTTCTGAAGTGCTGACTGCCGTCTGTGCAATTGCCGAAGCTAGTGTTCCTCCCAAAAGCAAATAGCTTCCAACGGTCACCAAAACTGCAGGAAGTGCAACCGGAGCAGCAACCAACGTTCCGCCTATTGCCGAAAATATTAATCCTGTAGTGCGGATCAGTTTGAACCATTTTGGCGTAGGAGCTTCAATTCTTTGGATGAGATTAAGTTTATCTGGATTCATGATCTGAATGTTTTATTTGGTTTAACTCGATTTTATTGATTCTCTGTTCTAAATATTCTACTTTTTGATTCAGAAGATCATAGGTATTTTTGAACTCTGTTTTGATGACCAAAGCCATTGTTTTGACTTCGGAAATATCCTTCTCCATACTCTTAAAATCAGTGTGTAACTGCTTGATAAAGTAGGCAACAATTCCAAGAAGCAAACTGCTGATTGCTCCAAAAAATACGCTCAAAGTAATTTCATTATGCATTTTTTGAAGTTTTTAGAATTGGAAATTATTTTCAATGATGATGCCTTTTTCCTTGCCTTGAACCATTTTCAAAAGTTTTGGATAAATCATTTTGTAAGCATCCGTAGACTGCAGAACCTGAAAATCACCGTCTTTTTTGATATAACTCAGACCGCAAAGCGGACATCCTGCCGTTTGTGTGATGGTATTTCCGATATGGATATACACCGAATCAAACGTAGGTAAACCGTCAATTTCAATCATTCCGCGATGCACAACGGGAAACCTGTTGGCATAGTCCTTATTCATTCCGCCCCAAGTATTTAAAGTGAGATAAAATGAACCTGTTGGAATAGCCGTTTGCTTCATTATTTTGATTTCACGGATTTTATCTTCAAGAAGAAAACACTGAAAAATCCCATCAATATAAAGATGGGAGAGTGTGGAATTTTTGCCCTGGGCAACTCTTACTATTTTTGTTTTCATAATAATTAAGTATTAAAAAAGGCTTCCCGATTTGGAAAGCCCTTTGAAGATTGTAACCTAAAAAACTTCCTCTATCTTGAGACAGTTACCCGAAGCAAAAGGGTAATACACACTGTTAACCTCCTGGAAAAACTCAATTCCGATACACTGAATCACAGAAACATTGGTTCCTAAAGTGGGAGTTCCAGGCAGTGTAGCCGTGAAAGAATCACCTGCATAAGTAGCATTTAACGGAATGTAAGGCGAATATTCAATCACCGTCAGCTCATTGTTTTCCATATCATCCGGCTCATAAGTTCCTGTGGTAGGATTGTATGAAAAATCTGCCAAAACCGCCAAAGCATTAATCAGACGGAAATGCGTAGATCCGGAAGGAGCGGAGATCAAATCACCCGGATTAAAAGCGGCAACCGTAAAATCTGCAGAATCTCTTCCTGCTGTATGCGTAACATCATACGGAGCATTGAAAATTCCACTGATAGAAAGGTTTTTGTTGAATTCAAATCCTTCCAGATATTTTCTTTGGGTAGAAACTTCTACCTTTCGGTAACCTCTGGCTTCGGTTCCGTCCTCCAGATTGATTTTCTTCATAATCGAAGTGAGTCTACCTGTTACCTGAGTATCGGTAAATTTCCCCATCAGTGCAGATAAAGCCGTTCTGAGGGATTTTCCTGTTTTGGCACAACCGCCAAATTCGTTCATATTTTCACGGGTTCTTTCGAACTCCGGTGCAGTGTGCACCTGCTGAGCAGTTGGACCGCCTACCATTCCGGCAAAGAAACCTTCCTGCCCTTTGATTTTGAAATGTCTTACATCGCCGATGGTTCCGACGTACTTCATAAGACCTTTTTGTCTTGCCATTGTAATAAAATTTTAATGTTAAAAAAGAAAGAAAAACACTGTTGTCTAGACCGTTATAAATTTCTTGAATTAACTTTATAAAAACAATAGATAAAATACTGTAAACCAATGAAATACAATGCAATCACACCAAATGGAGCGGAAAACAACGGCAGTTTTTCCACAGAGGAACAAGAAAATTATTTTCTAATGAAAGACCTCCAAATTGAAACTCATCTAATTGTTGAAAGGGTTTTGGATGGCGACAGTTTAATCGTAAGGCAAGAATATGGTCAAATAAGCAAGGAAGTAAGATTATATGGCTTAGATGCTCCGGAAGTCAGAATAAGCCGAAAAACGAAAGAAGATGAAGCCAAAAGCGGTATTCCTGCTTCAAGGTTGGTTCAGTTTGGACTGATGAGTTTGGATTTTATGGTGATCCTTGTGCCTCCCGGCACAAGGATCACCATTCTGACTGAACAGAAAAACCAACTGGATTTCTGGAAACGGCAGTTGGCTTATGTAATTTTACCCAACGGCAAATGCATGAATGAAGAACTTATAAAAAATGGCTGGGCAAAAGCCAGCCACGAATATTACTGCGAAAAACTACCGATCTATCAAGCATTAAATTTTGAAGCCAAACAGCAAAAACGTGGAATCTATCTGTTTATCGATGTTTTTTGATTTGTTTTACTTATGTTTAACCTATTGATGAAATGTAAGTAACAAAACCTTTATTTAAAGGAGAACTTTTATAGATTTTGGATAATACTATGTTAGGCGATGTGCTTTTTAAACGTCAATTGAAATTCTGACTTTTCCACCAAG
>NZ_DAMBQF010000037.1:0-20600 GCF_032062245.1 Soonwooa sp. | reverse complement strand
AATTTCAAACGAAAAAACTATATTTACAAACTGTCAAAAAAGTAGTCCACTTACCGGTGTCCAAGAGGAATGGTTGGTCTTAATAAAGTTAATACCGATTACCCTAATGACCAAATTAGTATTGCTGTACATAATAATGATCCTATGCTTGTAAGTGCTTATGATGGAGGTGCAGCATTTAGTGGTTTTCCAGGTATGAATGTTGACAGAGAATTAAAAGGAGTAGACCCAGGTCCAAGTGGTATTAATGGTTTTGTAACTTCAAGAAAAAATATTCCAACACCAGTTAAACTAAGCGGAGACTATTCAATCTCTGGGACTCAACTTACAGCTAATGTAAATGGCCAATTCTTTATTAATAACCCAAATACAAACTTTAAGTTGGCAGTAGTTGTGACCGAAGATGGTGTAAAAGGAACAGCAGCGGGTTACGCACAGAAAAACTATTATGCAGGCGCTGGTAATGGAGCAATGGGAGGTTTCGAAAATCTACCAGAAACAGTACCAGCGGCACAAATGATTTATGATCCCGTTGGTAGAGCTCTTCTAAGTGGATATCAGGGGCAAGACGGGTCAGTCCCTGCTGAGTTACTGTTGTTCTACTACCAGCTACTCATTCAACTATACAATTCCAGCAAGATTTGTTGCAGATAACATCCATGCTGTTGTTCTTTTAATTGATTCAAATGATGGTACTATTGTTAATGCTGCAAAACTTACCCAAACTCTTGATGTTAATAATATTTCTAAAATGGGAGAAAGCACAACAATTTATCCAAACCCAGCAAAATCAGATTTCAATATCAAACTTGCTGATGACGGTAAATATTCTGTAAAAATCTACGATATGACAGGACGAGAAGTTAAGAATCTTGGTGAAGTAAAATCTAACTCTAAAAACATCAATGTTCCTATTAACCTAAATGCTGGTAAATATCTTGTAAACATCACTAAAGACGGTGTATCTTTCACAAAAGATCTTTTAGTTAAATAATATTTTAAATTTAATACTAAAAAAGGGAAAGCCATTGCTTTCCCTTTTTTAAATTGAATATATTACACAAAAAAAACCGAAGAACAATCTTCGGTTTCATTTATTTAAAAACTAAAAATATTATTTAGCTTTTGCGCTTTCTAAAGTTTTGTTATAAGCATCTTTGACATCACCAGCTGCTTTTTTAGTAGCATCTTTAGTGTCTTGTGCCGCTTTGTTAACATCAGCTTTAACATCTTGAGCTGCTGTTTTAAGATCAGCTTTCGCATCTTTTGCAGCTTCGTTAGTTTTGTCAACAGCGTTGTTTACACCATCTTTAACATCTTGCGCTGCAGAGTTAACCGCTGCTTTTGTTTTATCCCAAGCTGAGTTAGCATCTGCTAAAGCTTTTCTAGCAGTTTCTTCTGCTGCTTTATCACCTTTTTTGATAGCCGCATCTAGATCAGCCTGCGCTTTATCAACTTTAGCTTTAGCCTCAGTTTCGCTAAGTACAGTCGTTTCTTCAGTATGTACAACTGCTACTGTATCTGTACCACCATCTGTTGTTACTACAGTGCTGTTTTCTTTTTTACATGACACAACTACAGTTAATAATACAGCTGATGCTGCGAATAAAATCTTTTTCATAGGTTTAAAATTTGATATTTTTTTTTAAAGTTTAATTGTTATTTAACTGCAACTTATTAGAAAATATTGTACCAAACATAAAATTTTTAAAACTATTTTCCTAAAACTTCAACAATTGGTTGTCCAATGTTGCCGCTAGGGTTTTCAATTTTTAAAATCTGAGCCAAAGTCGGCGCAATATCTGTCATATAATAAGGACGGTTGCTTTCGCCGTTTTTAACTTTCCAACCCATAAACATTAACGGAATATGCGCATCGTAAGAATTCCAAACCGAGTGTGTTGTTCCTTTTTTTGCATAATAAGCCAAATAACCATCTTTGGTCACCATTTGGATATCGCCACTTCGCTTCCAGTTATAACCATTAATAGTTCTCGTCTTGATTGGTTCTGGGATTGGCGACTCTCCTATCTCTGTCATGTCAACCGCATATAAAATTTCAGGTAATTTTTTTAAACTTGAAATAATGTATTTTTTGATGTCTTCAGAATCTAGATTTTTTTCAGAAATCATTTTATCATTCGTATAAACTTGGTAATTATCTACAGCCAAAACTAAATTAGCAACACCAAATTTCTTTTCCAAATCTGCATTTAAAGATTTTTCTAAACCTTCTCCAAAGAAGCCAGTCGGCATTTTTTTTTCTTCAAGAAAACCAACAGAATGCGCCCCACCATGATCCGCAGACAAGAATACTAAAAAGTTATCCTTCCCTACTTTTTTGTCCAACATTTTGAAAAAGTTTCCCAAATCCTTATCCAATCTTAAATAAGTATCTTCAATCTCGATAGAATTTGGTCCAAAAGCATGTCCAACATAATCTGTAGATGCGATATTAATAGCTAAAAAATCGGTGATATCGTCCGCACCCAATTGATAACCATCAACAGTTGCTTCTGCAAATTTTAATGTATAAGTATTTCCGAAAGGTGTCATTCTTAAAACGCCTTTCTTTTTTTCGTAGTCTGTCGCTAAATTATTGTACGGAAAAACTGGTTTGGTTGCGGAACCAAGGAGACTTTCCCAAGGTACATCATCTCTGGTACTTTCGGTATATTGGTTAATTGGCAGTAAAGTATTCCAACCTTTAGAAACCAATTCGGATGCATAATTTTTAGAATTAAAATCCTTCACCCAACTTGGCAAATCTTGCATGTAATAAGTACTTGTGATAAAATTACCAGTCGTCTCATCAAACCAAAAAGCACCAGTAGGATTATGTCCAGCTGGCAAAATAGATGCTCTATCTTTTAATGAAACACCAACAACTTTCGATTGAAAATTAGTTGCAATCCCCAACTGATCCGTGATTGTCGTGCTCCATAAATTTCGTGGAGAATGTGCACCAATTTTGTCAGAAGTTGTCCCAACACCTTTGTAAGCAGCATCTGTTGTACAATACACACTTTTCCCAGTTTCTTTATCGGTCCAATCGTTACCCGCAATACCATGAATTGAAGGCACCGAACCCGTATAGATACTTGTATGACCAATCGCCGTAACGGTCGGCAAGTACGGAATCATAACATTGTTAAAAGAATAACCTTGTTTCAACATTCTTTTGAAACCATCTTCACCAAATTTGTCATGATAACGGTAAAGATAATCCCAACGCATTTGGTCAATTACCAGTCCTACAACCAATTTTGGACGCTCCAACTTTGTTTGAGCGAAAGATTGAAAAATTCCTAAAAATGCAATTGCAGCAGCAATTCCTACACGTTTTAACATATCATTTACTTTTAAGTGATACAAAGCTAAGTTAGATTTTTAAAACATGAAAATTAATTTATCTTAAATAAAAAAACCTTCCAAAATCATTGAAAGGTTTTCTATTATTATTTTCCGCCACCTTGGTTTTTCTCAACATCAGTTTTGGTATTTTCTTTTACTTTTTGATTTCCGAAACGTTTGGTGATCGTTAACGAAGCGCCGTACCAGTCGGAAGTATTTATGTTTCTAAATGTTCCCGCTTGACTGTAAGTCGTCCTGTCAAATACTGGTCGCAAGAAAATATTATTTAATTGTAAACTTGTTTCTAAACCAATTTTATCAAAGATTTTGGTCACAGATAGATTATGGAATACGTTGGTAGTATTCCCAATCGAGTTTCCGTTATTGTTTCTGTAGACGCCAGCCCATCCAGAAATATTGATGTTCTTATCAAACAAATTGGTGTAGGTGAAGTTGGCAGAACCAGAGAAATTGGTGATGTAATCTTTCGTATTTAGATTGTTTCTATGGTTGAAATCACTGTTATCTTGGTAGTTGATACCAACTGTGACATTAACATTAAATTTATTTTTAAAGAAAGTTTGGTTAGTATTCAAGTTAACCGAATAACGCTCGGATTTTCCAAGAAAATTATTTGGAAATGAGACCAACTTATTACCTTCTGGGATATAATCTGTCCAATAATCTTGATTCGTAAAACTATAACCTAATGACAAGAAATACTTTTTATAAACACCAAATTTCATTGTAAAACGATGATTTGGATTTGGAACTAAATCCATATTTCCGCGATAGAAATTCCCCTCACTTGTTGGCAACTCGAAAGGATTAAACTCCGAATACCAAGGTCTCCAAATGCTGTAATTATACGATGTTGACACATTAAAATTAGGACTTACCGTATATTTTATCAATGCATTTGGCATGAGTTTTCCGTAAGATTCATCCCTTTTGATGTCGTCATTTTCTTGATGCAATTTGTAGGTCATATACTCGTAACGAAACCCAAAACGTACATCCAATTTTTCAAAAAATTTCGTGCTATAATTGGCATAGACCGCATTGAGATTATCTTTGTAACTAAATCTATTTTTCAAAATATTCGACGAATAACCGAAATAATCTATCGGCATATAATTGTTATTAAAATCGAATTTAACACCAGTTTCTAAAGTGTTATTTGTAGAGCCTAAATTCTGCGTGTAATCTAATTTCACGTAATAATTTCGCATCTGTGTATCTTCGAAAACGCGCGTATATTCTGGTGTCGCAAGATCAGATTGATTACGCAAATAATGTCTATCGCCACGATCACCGTTGTAATTAAAACCTACATTAACATCAAAAATCCTGTTTTTTTCTTTATCATAATATTTATAAAAAAGATTGGAATTTAACACCAAATATTTCGAGGCTTCATTTTGATTTATTGAATACGTGTTAAAAGGATTTCCGTTTTTGAAAACACTTCCGACACTATTATTTTCGGAATCACTTTTATTTTGAAAATACTCGAAAATAACACCAATGTTATTTTTATCGTTTAATTCTAATTCCGATGTCGAAGATACCGACGGCATTTTTCCGTGATAGACAGATTGCATATCGATTAATCTTTGTTCGTTATCTTGAAAAAGATTGTTTTCAGTTTTTAATGACGAAACATTAGTATTATCGTTATAACTACCCGTTATCGTTTGTGTAAAATTCTTTTTGTGATAATTAAGATTAAGATTAGAATATTGACTATTCTTAGTATTTTGAGTATTAGTAAAAGCTACACTTCCTTTAATACCTTCGTCTTCACGTTTTTTAAGAACGATATTAATAACTTGTCCTGTGGTTTCGTATCTTGAAGATGGATTGGTGATTACCTCGATTTTCATCAAATTATCGGCAGGAAGTGATTTAAGATATTCTTTAAGTTCTTTTCCTGTAAAAACAGACTTTCTATCGTTGATATAGACTGTTACATTTTCACCTTCAGATTTTACAACATCATTGTTATCGATGCTCACCAAAGGCGTCATGCGAAGGACATCCCAAGTCGTATTACCAGCAAGAATAGAACTGTCTGCCACATTGAAAACCGTTCTGTCAACCTTGGTCTCAACCGTTGGTTTTTTCGCAACAATAGTTACAGCTTCTATGTTTTCGGATTTGATGGTATCTTGCTTTACTTGAGCTATGAAAAAGTTGGAACAAAGTAAAACAGCGCTGGTAATAATTAGCTTCATATTTTGTTTTTCAATAAGACAACCAGAACCAGCAACTTGTTACATAAGAATCAAAAAACATCACTAAATATTTAGTTTAATACTGAAAATCAATTCAATAAATTTAGTTTTAAACAAAAAAAAGACGTATCATAATGATACGCCTTAATATTTTGAAGATAGAAATTCTTAGAACTTCAAATCACCATTAACTTCTCTTACAGCTTGTGCAGCTTCAGCAAATTTTGCTTTTTCAGCATCTGTTAATGTAATGTCAACGATTTTTTCAACACCGTTAGCACCGATAATCGCAGGAACACCAAGACAAATGTCTGACTGTCCGTACTCACCATCTAACATTAATGAACAAGGAATCATTTTCTTTTGGTCGCAAAGGATAGATTGTACCAATACAGATACAGCCGCACCTGGCGCATACCAAGCAGAAGTTCCTAACAATTTAGTTAATGTCGCACCACCAACTTTAGTTTCTTCAGTAACGTAAGCAACTTGCTCATCGTTAAGGAATTCAGTTACTGGCACACCATTTCTTGTTGCTTTGCTAACTAATGGAAGCATCCCTGTATCTGAGTGTGCTGCGATAACCATACCGTCAACATCAGAAATTGGACATTCTAAAGCCTCTGCCAATCTGTATTTGAAACGTGCAGAATCTAATGCACCTCCCATACCGATGATTCTTTCTTTAGGAAGACCAGAAGTTTTGTGTACTAAATAAGCTATTGTATCCATTGGGTTAGACACCACAATAATAATAACGTCAGGAGAATGTTTTACCAAATTAGCTGTAACTTCTTTAACGATACCAGCATTAATACCGATAAGTTCTTCTCTTGTCATCCCTGGTTTTCTAGGGATACCAGATGTGATAACCGCTACTTTTGACCCAGCAGTTTTGCTATAATCACCAGTTGTACCAGTAATTTTTGTATCAAAAGCGTTAAGAGATGCACATTGCATTAAGTCCATAGCTTTACCTTCCGCAAAACCTTCTTTAATGTCAACTAATACTACTTCTGATGCGAAGTTTTTCATCGCGATGTACTCTGCACAACTTGCACCTACGGCACCTGCGCCAACAACAGTTACTTTCATTTATTTTTATATTTAATAATTGTTAAAATTAATGCTTGTAAATATAATAAAGATTAGGCACATAGAAAAAATTTGAAAACCTAAAAATTATCATTTCTTCATATTTTTAAACGTGATTAAAATCAAATTTTAATAATTGTTTATTATTCAAAGAAATACCTATTTTTTTGTAAATTTGCGTACTAATTTTTAGACAATGTCAAATCAAAACATAAAAACAGTCGCTGTTTTAACGTCGGGAGGTGATGCACCTGGGATGAATGCTGCTATCCGTGCGGTTGTAAGAACTGCTAATATCCTTGGTCTAGAGTGTTATGGTGTCCGCGAAGGTTACAACGGTCTTATCCATGGTGATTTTACCAAAATGGGACCGCGATCTGTTAAAAACATTATTAATGAAGGCGGTACTATTCTAAAGTCTGCCCGTTCATCAGAATTTAAAACAGCAGAAGGTCGGGCCAAAGCTTTTGAAAATTGTAAAAAACACAATATTGATGCCTTAGTTTGTATCGGTGGAGACGGAAGTTTTACAGGCGCTAAAGTTTTTAATGAAGAGTTTGGACTTCCAGTAATTGGTGTTCCTGGGACAATTGATAATGATATTTTTGGTACAGACAACACTATAGGTTACGATACAGCACTTAACACTGCGATGGAAGCTATTGACAAAATTAGAGATACGGCAACTTCTCATAACAGAGTGTTTTTTGTAGAAGTTATGGGACGTGATGCTGGTTTTATTGCTCTTAATAGTGGTATTGCAACTGGTGCACTAGATATTTTGATCCCTGAACAAAAAGATAGTATGGAAGAACTTTTCGGCACATTTAGAAAAGCTGAAAAAGTTGGAAAATCTTCTAGTATTGTTGTTGTTGCAGAAGGCGAAAAACTTGGTAACATTTATGATTTAGCAAAAGCGACTAAAGATGAATTCCCGAATTTTGATATTCGTGTAGCAGTTTTGGGACACATCCAACGCGGTGGTTCTCCAAGTTGTGCAGATCGTGTATTGGCTAGTAAAATGGGTTATGGTGCCGTAATGGGACTTGTAGAAGGTAAAAGCAAAGTGATGGTTGGGGTTAAGTCTAATCGATTGATATACACGCCTATTGAAGAAGCGATTAAAAAGCATAACGAAATAGACAAAGACTTGCTAAAGATTTCTGAGATATTAGCAATGTAGTTCATTAAAAATTTTGTAATTTTAGAAACAATATATTATCAAATTTAAAAAGTAAAATATGTCAACAATTAAAGTAGGAATTAACGGATTCGGTAGAATCGGACGTTTAGTTTTCAGAGCAATGGCTGAAAGAAGCAACATCGAAGTAGTAGGTATTAACGACCTTATCGATGCAGAATACATGGCTTACATGCTAAAGTACGATTCAGTTCACGGTGCTTTCAACGGTGAAGTATCTGTACAAGGTAACAACCTTGTTGTAAACGGTAAAACTATCCGTATTACTGCTGAAAGAGATCCTAACAATCTAAAATGGAACGAAATTGGCGCTGAGTACATTGTAGAATCTACAGGTCTATTCTTATCTGCTGATACAGCTAACGCGCACATCAACGCTGGTGCTAAGAAAGTTGTTCTTTCTGCGCCTTCTAAAGATGATACGCCAATGTTTGTAATGGGTGTTAACCACAAAGAGCTTACTGACGATATCAAAATCTTCTCTAACGCTTCTTGTACAACTAACTGTCTTGCGCCATTAGCAAAAGTAATCCACGATAACTTCGGAATCGTTGAAGGTCTTATGACAACTGTACACGCTACAACTGCAACTCAAAAAACAGTTGATGGTCCATCAGCTAAAGACTGGAGAGGTGGTAGATCTGCTCTTAACAACATTATCCCTTCTTCTACTGGTGCTGCAAAAGCTGTAGGAAAAGTTATTCCTTCTCTTAATGGTAAATTGACTGGTATGTCTTTCCGTGTACCAACGGCTGACGTTTCTGTAGTAGATTTAACAGTAAGATTAGAAAAAGCAACTTCTTATGATGAGATTTCTGCTGCTATCAAAGCTGCTTCTGAAGGTGAACTAAAAGGTATTCTTGGTTACACTGAAGATCTAGTAGTTTCTCAAGATTTCGTTGGAGATAAGAGAACTTCAATCTTTGATAAAGATGCTGGTATTATGCTATCGCCTAACTTTGTTAAGTTAGTGTCTTGGTATGATAACGAAATGGGTTACTCTAACAAGTTAACAGATTTATTAGTTCATTCAGCTTCTTTGTAAGTCAATAACTAATATTAAAAATAGAAACTCTCCTACTTTGGAGAGTTTTTTTGTTTTAAATTTTAAATAATTGCTCTAACACTAATTGTTCGACCATTATTAAAAAAAATTTAATTTAAATATAAAAGTCCTTCGACTTAGCCAAAGGAGTTCATGAAAGAATAAAAAATACTGAAACATTCCAGTAAAAAAACTATGAAAAACTAACCTATAAAGGTATTATGATTTAAAAACGATAACCGAAAGAAAGCCCTGATCGTAAACCAGCCCAAGGCCCATCCAACTTAACGGTTCCGCCGTTGGCATTAATTTCTGTTTTGTGCTTTACAAGCGGGATTTGTAGATCATTAAGTTCATCTTGCAATTCTTTTTGTTGGTCAGGCGTTAAGGTATATTGGGTTTTGCCAACTAGATCTCCTGAAGCTGAACCATAATGTCCTCCAACAATCCAAAAGTCTAACACCCAATTATCTTGGCTCCCTAACAACCATTGTACACCAAGCATTAAACCAAAGCTATTTGCAGAGAATTTTCCGTTTAAATCTATAGGGTTATCCATCTCGGTTTGGGTTGCTTCATCATATATTACATAGTTATATCGTAATTCGTCAACCTTAATATTGGTATAACGATAATATGGAGCAAGATAAAACCCGCTATTATACTTCTCTCCAAAATAAAAACGAGGTTCTATTGTAATAGCAGTTGTACCTAATTTTACATCGCCAATTTCTTTACGATCATCCCCTTTTATGAAGGTATCCATAAACGGAACACCACCAGTTGGCATCGTCGCAAAACCAATATTCAAAGCAATGGTTTTAGAAAATGATCTTTCATATGAAACATTAATATTACGAAACGCATATGCCATTACATTTGTCTTTATTGTGTTCATCTTCTCAGCGCTACTTCTTAGATTTTGCGCTGGTAAAAGATTTGTGGCTAAAAGCCCAATAAAAATTAATTTAGTCTTCATTGTAAACTATTTAAAATATTAGTGATGATTAATTTAGTAAACTTTTGTATTTGAAATAAAACTTTATTATCTGTTCTAATTTTACAATTTTTTTTTAAAAATAATCTTGATATTTTTTATTAATTTTATTTAAAATATTTGACTAAAAGTACGTGGCATGTTAATCTGCTAAATACGAACGTTGAAATAATTTAGATTATTAAATAAAGGTGTTTTCATAATGACTAGTTTTATTATTCAAATATATTATCATCTTTAATAAAAAACATACCTAATTCTAGGTATTTTTAAAGTATTTTATTTTTGATACAATTTGTATCAAAATATAGATTCAAATACTAAAGATTTTCCGTAATTTTGAAATTATTAAAATTAACGATGAGCAATATTGACGATAAGAAGAAAGCACTCCAATTAGTGCTTGACAAACTAGATAAAACTTACGGAAAAGGTACTGTAATGACTCTTGGAGAGGATTCTGTTGACCACACAATTGAAGTTATCCCGTCAGGATCTTTAGGTCTTGACCTTGCTTTGGGTGTTGGTGGTTATCCTCGTGGTAGAATTATTGAAATCTATGGACCAGAATCTTCAGGTAAAACAACCTTGACACTTCATGCCATTGCTGAAGCTCAAAAACAAGGCGGTATTGCTGCATTTATTGATGCAGAACATGCTTTTGACAGAACTTATGCTGGCAAACTAGGTATTGACCTTGACAATTTAATTATTTCTCAGCCGGATAACGGAGAACAAGCTTTAGAAATTGCTGATAACCTAATCCGTTCGGGCGCTATTGACATTGTGGTTATCGACTCGGTTGCTGCCTTAACACCAAAAGCCGAAATCGAGGGCGAAATGGGTGATTCTAAAATGGGATTGCATGCTAGATTGATGTCTCAAGCATTGAGAAAGTTAACAGCAACTATTAATAAAACCAAATGTACTGTAATTTTCATCAACCAGTTGAGAGAAAAAATCGGCGTTATGTTTGGAAACCCAGAAACAACAACTGGTGGTAATGCTCTTAAATTCTATGCTTCTGTAAGAGTTGACATCAGAAAAGCGAGTGCGCCAATCAAAAATGGTGACGAAGCTGTTGGTAGCCGTGTTAAAGTGAAAATTGTTAAAAACAAAGTGGCACCACCTTTCAAAATGGCAGAATTTGACATCATGTACGGCGAAGGGGTTTCTAAAGTTGGCGAAATTTTAGATCAAGGTGTTGAGCTTGGTGTTATCCAAAAAAGTGGATCTTGGTTCAGTTACGAAGGTACAAAACTTGGTCAAGGTCGTGATGCTGTTAAAGATATCATCAAAGACAATCCTGAATTAGCAGAAGAGCTGGAAACAAAAATTAAAGAAAAAATAAAAGGAGAATAATTTTATTTGAATTTTAAATTATAAACCGTTACAAAATCTTGTAGCGGTTTTTTGCTTTTAATTATACTCGTAAATTATTTTATTTAATATAAAAAACCATATCAAGACTTGGTAAGTCAATTTATTGTTTATACATTGGAGAATTCTTGTCCAGCGCAATAATGTTAAGAACAGATCCAGAATGAATTAAAAAATACACTGCATATAATTTTGCATCATTTCATTAATAAAGATTCTGGAAAGCCTCTTTCTTCGCTTCACCGTTTCCGTCTAAGAAAATTGTTCCAGTTTTACTAGATTCTTGCTTTGAAAAAACGGGTTTCCCATATTGTTCTTAAAACTTTTTAATGACAGATTTTGAAGTTTCTTGGTCAGTAATTGATAATTCGGAACAAAATATTTTCTGATCTTTTTTCGGATAGAATATCGAAAATTCTTTAAACTTCTTATTTAAATCTTCACCAAAATAAGCTACTTCTCGAGTATATGGAACAACAAATTCTTCATAATCCATATTGAGATTTGTCGTTTAGTTTTGATCCTGATAAAGACTTAAACCTGATGAATCAAAAAACTGTTTTAACATTTCATAAAAATTAATATTAGAAACATCAAAACCTTTGTAAGTCACCACTTTTTTTTTTGTTGCAACTTCTGCTTTAGGCTCTTCTTTTGTTTTTTCTGCTTTTCCATTGCAAGACATAATGCCTGTCAATAGAAGTGCATTTAATAATAATTTCATCTCTATGTTAGTATTTAATTTTGAAAAAAATTTAAAAAAGGAAAATATTATAATTCAACCAACGCATCCCAAAATAGGTTTTTAAAATCTTTGATCCTTTGATTATTAAATTCTAAACCTTCTTTTTCAAGTTTGATTTTAAATTCTGGAACAGACAAAATACCACAACTTCCTACGACACGATGCGCAGGAACATCCGCTGGACAACCTCCCATTGCACGACCAACATGACGCGAATGATTGGGATAACCAACCGCTTTTGTAATCGAACCATAAGTTGTCACACGACCTTTCGGAATAAGTCTTGTGATTTCGTAAACTTGATTTTTAAAGAGCTCGTCCACTTGTTTTTTGTTTAAATTTAAATAAAAAAGACCTAATCGCTTAGGTCTTTCAATATATTTTTTAATTCCAAATATTAGTAAATCGCTGGATATTTTGCAGGATTAACTTCATGGAACATTGCGTAGATTTTTTCTACCATATCATCCGCAGATGGCTTAGAGAAATAATCTCCATCCGTCGCATAGGCTGGACGATGATCCTCCGCCGAAATACAGATTGGTGCAGAATCTAAATATCTAAATGCATTTTGTTTTTCAATAATTTGTTGAAGAATAAATGCCGAAGTTCCGCCTTCTACATCTTCGTCGATAACAACTAGACGATTGGTTTTCTTAACACTTTCTGCAATCTCACTTGACAAGTCAAACGGAATCAAAGATTGAATATCGATAACTTCTGCGTTGATGCCTAATTTTTCAAGTTCTTTAGCCGCTTCCATCACAATTCTCCAAGTCGATCCATAAGTTACCAAAGTCACATCACTACCCTCTTTTGTCACTTCAATTTTACCGACAGGAACCGTGAATTCGCCTAAGTTATCAGGTTGTTTTTCTTTCAAACGATATCCGTTAAGACATTCTACGATAAGAGCAGGCTCGTCCGCTTGTAGCATCGTATTATAGAATCCAGCTGCTTTTGTCAAATCTCTTGGCACCAAAACATTGATACCTTTCACCAAATTGATAATACCAGCCATTGGCGAACCAGAATGCCAAATACCTTCTAATCTATGACCACGTGTTCTTATAATAACTGGCGCTTTTTGACCACCTTTCGTACGATATTGTACTGTCGCCAAATCGTCGCTCATACCTTGTAAACAATACAAAATATAATCTAAATATTGGATCTCGGCGATTGGACGAAGACCACGCATTGCTAGACCAATACCTTGACCTAAAATTGTCGCCTCACGAATACCAGTGTCAGCAATTCTCAATGCTCCATATTTTTCCTGAAGACCTTCTAGACCTTGGTTAACGTCACCAATGTTACCAGAATCTTCACCAAAAATCATGGCTTGAGGATATTTTTCAAAAATTTTATCAAAGTTATTTCTAACCACCATTCTACCATCAACCGTTTCTGAAGATTCAGAATAAATTGGTTTTACTTCTGCAATATTAGTCGCTGTCCATTCGCTTTGAGAATATAAGTGAGAAGAATAATTATCTTTTTCAACAGCGAAAAGGCTTTCGTAAGCTTGTTTCAGCACTTGTCTTTCAGCAGAATTTGTTCCTCTTGTTGCAAGTAAAGTTTGACGAATTAAATGGAAAATATCTTTTTTACCAATAGAAATCAAAACTTTGAATTTACTTACAAAATCAGAAATTTCTGAATTTTGAGAAGTCATCGCTTCAACCAAAGGTAATGCTTTATTTTTTAATTCTGTAATCGTTTTTTGATAGTTTTCCCAAGCTTGCTTTTGACCATCTTTTACAATTTTTTTAGCCTCAGCTTCAATTTGGTCAAGCTCTTCTTTAGTCGCAATAATTTGTACATCGCCTCCTTCCTCGAATTGGAAAGAATAAGTCTCGATCCACTCACGGAATTTATTTAAACAATCAAACTCAGTTTCGAAAGCAAGACGCTCTTCATTTTTGTAACGCTCGTGCGATCCTGAAGTTGAGTGACCTTGCGGCTGCGTTACTTCGATAACGTGAACAACCACTGGTATACTTTCTTGTCTTGCAAAATGCTCAGCTTTAGCGTAAGCATCCATTAAAGCAGGATAATCCCAAGCTTTAACTTGGATAATTTCGCAACCTTGGTTTTCGCCTTCTTGTCTTTGGAAACCAGAAAGCATTTCGGTGATATTTGCTTTAGCTCTTTGGTTTTTAGTTGGTACAGAAATCCCGTAGCCATCATCCCAAATCGAAACAATCATCGGAACTTGCAATGCACAAGCAGCGTTAAGTGTTTCCCAGAAATGACCTTCAGCCGTTGAAGCATCACCAATGGTTCCGAAAGCTACTTCCTTCCCAGAATTTGAGAATTTTTCAGCGCCATCGAATTTTATTTCTTTATAAAAATTAGAAGCTTGAGCCAAACCTAACAATCTCGGCATTTGCCCTGCTGTAGGCGAAATATCCGAAGAAATGTTTTTAATTTTTGTTAAATCTTTCCAACTTCCGTCTTCGTTAATAGTTCTTGTTGCATAGTGACCATTCATCTGACGACCGCCCGAAGCTGGCTCTCGATCAACATTGGTATCTGCATAAAGTTGTGCAAAAAAGCTTTCTACAGTTAGCGCATTAATCGCCAAAGCAAAAGTCTGATCTCTGTAATATCCTGAACGGAAATCGCCATTACGGAAAACATGAGCCATTGCTAATTGAGGTAATTCTTTTCCATCACCGAAAATACCAAATTTGGCTTTTCCTGTTAACACTTCTCTTCTACCCAAATAACTCATCTCACGAGAAATTCTCGCTAGCTTGTAATTTGCTAAAATATCATCCTTAAAATCTTGGAAAGAAAGTTCCTCTGTATCTATGAAAGTCTCTTGCATTTTTATACATTTTCTACAAATATAACATTTTAAATTAAATGCGAAAACAATATTTTTATTAACTTAATTTTTCTTGAATTAGAATATTTTAATTCAAAAACAATAATATTTAATAATAAATAATAAATAAAATTATTAAATTCTCAAATTAATCAAAGCATAACTGAATCTTAATAAGATTTAATAAAACAAAAAATCCTAAGTCAAGACCTAGGATTTTTATATTTTGCTTTTAATTATAAATTAAGCTTCGAAATTTTCTACGCTAAGAATTTCGATTTTTCTGACACCTGTCGGGAAAGGATATTCAATAACATCCCCCACTTTGTAACCAACAGTTGCTAGTGCCATTTCTGATAAAATTGAATATTTATTCTTCTTTGGTTTAGCCTTAGTTGATGGTACAAAAATATATTCTGTTTCGGAATTGTCGTTATGCTCTTTAATTTTCACGATTCTGTTAACCGTTACAATATCTTCTGGAAGCTCTCTTCTAAGAACTTGCTTAGCATTTTTAAGTTGATCTAACAACAAAATTTCTTCTTGTATTGTTGTTCTTTTTCTTCTTAAATGATCTTTGATTGCGTCATATATTCCGGTTGTAACTACGATAGGTTCTAACATTTTTTTAAAATTTTTAAATTGAAATTTTCAATGTATACATAACAAAATCGGGTATGCAAAATTCCTATGAGAACCTGCATACGTACAATACATTGAAATGAATAGTTGATTAAAAACGGTCATCAAATACCCCTGTCCCGATTAACGACAGGGCTTAATCGACAAACTCTTTAGAACTTCGTAGAAAGACGTCATCACGAAGATAAGACAAAGAAGCAATAAGTCTTTGGCAATGGATAACTTCATATTGAAATCTATAACTCGTCATATCTTATTCGTGAGAACTTTTCGAAATTACGATTATATTACGGCAAAAGCAAATTTCTAAAAATTTGAACATAAAAAAGCCCTTGAAACATATGTCCAAAGAGCTACTGGTAAAAAACACAAACGATGTTTGTTATAATATTTTAAAATTTTTCGCAGACCATAGTGTAGTTTACATTTGAATTACCAGCATTTCTGGCCAAAAATGTAACACGGTACATATTAGTATCTCCTGGATAAGTTATATAATATTCATCAAATGTATTATTGTTAAAATTCCCAGTTGTGTCACCAGATACCCCAATATTCTGCCAAGTATTCGCAATAGGAATCTTTACATATTGATTTGAGTTAAAGCTGCCTCTAGTTTCTGTGGTAAGTCCATTTGCTGAACTGTCTCTTTTCCGTATTCTGTTATAATAAATTCTCGTTGAAGCAGTTCTAGCAGCGGCAAGTCTTATCGGTGGTATTTCAGACGAGTTGTATCTAAACTCAAATTTTACACAAGAGACAATTGTTGCAGGATCCGGTCCCGTTTTAGACGCCGTAAATTTTTTATTAACCACATAAAGAGTTTCAATTTTATTAAGTACTTCTTGTTTTGTTCAATAATCTACGTTACCATCTGCATCTTTTATAAGAACACAATTATATGCAGGATCTGTTGTTTTATCTACTGTTGATCTTAAGCGTAAATCACCATTAACATCTAAAGTTCTTGTAGGTGTTTCTGTATTGATCCCCACTTGTGCATTTAGTACTCCAATTGTTAGTAAGAATACAAAACTTTTTATTTTTTTATAAAACATGTTGTAGATAAAATTTTTCACAAATTAAACTATAGGTTCTTGTAGACGAGGAATTATTAAAGCGTCCAAAAGTTATCCTGTAGAGATTATCCTGCTTTGGTAAAACCAAAGATAAATCCCTATCATACTGTCAGTAAAATCTATATCATCTAGATTTCTATATTTATTATAATAGTCTAACGCCTGATTGTTAACATTTTGGAATGCGACATTGGTTTTATCACATAAGAATAAGCAGATACACTAAAGTGCTTTATACCAAAAGATAAGTTAAAATTTGTTTCTCCATTACTTGTAAAAATATCAGTAGTTTTTAATTTAAATTCTGCTTTGTTACCATTAAAACGAACAATTATATCAGCACAGTTAAACTCTTTATTAGCATCCGCCGTCGTTGCATTATATATAGATCATCCGACTTCCATATTGTTTTTACCGGATTGTTGCAAAGATTTAAATAGATGATCGCAATTTACTTACACATATAATTATGTATACAACTTTATTCTTCACGTGCCTTATATTTACAATTTTAGTAGGAATTCTTACTGGGATCATTGCAACTTATTACTACTTACTAAAGAAAAAAAAAAGGATCAAAATCCACTAATTTTTACTACTATCAATCATGAAATGCCTCTTAATGCGAAATTGAAGAGAAAACGCAGCGATTTTAACGCCTCATTAACAAGATTCGTATCGACTATATTTTGAAGCAACTCAATGAAAATAAAGAATATAGACACAACAAAATCAGCTCCTTAGCCGAAGAATCAGGTTATTCGTCACATAGTAAATTTGAGACAATTTTAAGCAAGTAGTTGGCATCCCGCCTTCCCTATATATTCAGCATTTAGAAATTGGGAAAATCCCGAGAGATATTTCCAACATAAATATTGAAAATAATATTGCTGTTTTATCATAAAATTATTCGAAAACCTTTAACAATTAATTTTGTTGTATCACATCAAATTTACTATTAATAAAATTGTAATTTGCTTGTAACCAATTATTTCGAACCACGAAAAAGTTATATGCATCGATTAGACCTCCGCAGTATTTTTCTTCGGAACTTTCAAAAGAAAATTTTTGATTTTCAAAATTTTCGTTGAGAAGTCGATTCTTTTCAGTCGCGTTGGCATATCGTTCCGCAATGATATTCAAGGTTTTATAGAGTTCTGTTATCTTTTTCCGATTGTCATATTCGGTGTTGAGTTTATCCAATTTTGAAATTTCAACATTATTTTTTACTTGAAATTGCTGAAAAATTGAAATATTCAAACCTAAATTCGCTTGTTGATTTTTATTTTGCGAAAACTGATCTAAAAAATTGGAAGCAAGGTTTCCTGAATTTAAAACTTTAGAATAAAACGTTGACCATTGATATTGTCCCGAAATCGATGGTAAATAACCCAATGTAGCGATTTTTAGAGGTTGATTCGCGATTTCAATATTCTTTTGTGTTTCTGCATAAACAGGATTTTTCTTTACCAATTCTTCAATTAAATTCTCTTTCGAAATAAAAGGAAAGGCTTCTGCTTTGCTTCCATTCATCACAAAATTGATGGAATCCTGATTGATATTTAACGCCGAAAGAAGACTTATTTTTGAAATTTTGACATCATTTTGAAGCGAAATCCACTGTTCTGGAATGGTTCTAAAATTGGCTTTAATATCGTAAACATCACTTTTTGCACGACTTCCGATTTCCACTTCTTTTTCCGTTCTAGCGATTTGTTCTTTCATTCCCGAAACTTGCGGTTCTAGAACTTCCAACCAAGATTTGCTTTTTTGATACTGAAAAAACAGATTGATGATAGATTTTTACAATTAGTTTTGTAATATCATATTTTAGAAATTTGTCAAAAAAAAACATGCAAGTTTTTAAAATAAAGCATTCGTACCGAATTATCATTTTCGTCATTCTTGCAACGCTAAGTGTCAGTGGATTAATAAGTTCGCCAATTGCATTGCTATTAGGTTTAATAATGGCGATTTTTCTCGGAAATCCCTTTAAAAGCAAAGTTTCTAGTTATATTCACAAGCTTTTGCAAATTTCGATTGTTAGTTTTGGATTTGGTTTGCACCTTGATGAAGCGCTAAAAGTTGGTCAATCTGGTTTTTTATTAACGATTTCTAGTATTTCAATTATTTTTATTTTAGGATATTTTTTAGGACAAATTTTAAAAATAGAACGCCCTCTCGCCTACCTCATTTCTGCAGGAACAGCAATTTGTGGCGGCAGCGCCATTGCAGCAGTTTCTCCGATTATAAAAGCCGACCCCAAACAAATTTCTCTAGCTTTAGCCATTGTTTTTTCACTTAATTCTATTGCGTTATTTATCTATCCAAGTGTTGGACATTGGTTGATGATGACGCAGCATAACTTTGGGTTGTGGTGTGCGATTGGGATTCATGACACAAGTTCGGTGGTTGGCGCTGCAAGCAAATTTGGTGATGAAGCCTTAAAAACTGCGACAACAGTTAAGCTGGCAAGAGCATTATGGATTATTCCTGTTTCGATTTTAACAATGTTTTTATTTAAAACAAAAGGTACAAAAATTAAAATTCCGTGGTTTATAGGTTATTTTATTATTGCAATTTTATTGAGCACTTATTTTCCGATTTTTGATTCGATAAGTCCGACGATTACTAAAATTTCGAAACTTGGATTAAATTTAACCTTGTTTTTAATAGGTTCAACCTTGTCGTTAGAAGCTCTGAAATCTATTAGTTTTAAACCATTATTACTTGCGATTATCTTGTGGATTGTCATTAGTATCGGAAGTTTAATGATAATTTTAAATTAAGAACTTGTTTAAAAAATTTAGCAATAAAATATAAACATGCTCTAAAAATATCTAAATTTATCTTTCAAAAATTTTAAAAAATGTCAAAGCCAGAAAGAAATCCAAAAGTTGATGCTTACCTTGATAAAAAATCTAAATGGAGTCAAGAAATCTCGGCTTTGCGAGAATTGGTTTTGGAATTTGATGTTCAGGAGGATTTTAAATGGTATCAGCCATGCTATAAAGTTAATGGCAAGAATATCATTATCCTTGGACCTTTCAAAGATTTTTGTGTTTTGAGTTTTTTCAAAGGTGTTTTGTTGGAAGATCCTAAAAATCTATTGGAGCAAATGGGCGAAAACTCGCAATCTAGTCATGTGGTGAAAATTACAAGTCTTGACCAAATTGCTTCGCACAAAAACGAGTATCAAGATCTCATAAAACAAGCAATTAACAACGAAAAAGAAGGTAAAAAAGTGGCAATGAAAACGACTTCGGAATATGAAGTTCCGGAAGAGTTAAAACTCATGTTTAACGAAAATCCTGATTTGAAAATTGCTTTTGAAAAATTAACTCCTGGACGCCAGAGCGGTTATCTACTCCACTTTTCGGCTCCAAAACAATCTAAGACACGATTTGCAAGAATTGAGAAGTTTAATCCGAACATTCTGCAAGGTAAAGGTTTTCAAGAATAAAATGATTTTTGCATTTTCCAATAAAATTTACTAACTTTAAAGAAAAAAATATGGAAACGATAAAAATTGACATCACTATTTTGGCTCCGGCTTCCAAGGTTTGGGAATTGTATACACAATCTGCGCATATTGCAAAATGGAATGTCGTCGATAACCGATGGAAATGTGGTGCGTCGTATGTCGATTTCCGTGAAGGTGGCGAATTTAAAAATACAATGAGCTTAAAAGATGGTAGTTATTCTTTTGACTACGCTGGCACTTTTGAAAGTATTGTCCCTGGCCAAAAGATTATCTATCGTACAAAAGATGGTCGAACGGTGGTTGTCGACTTCGAAGCGATTGATCCCACGACGACGAGGATTTCTCAAGACATAGAACCTGATAAACTTAACTCTTTTGAGAGTCAACGTCAAGAATATTATAATATTCTCAATAATTTTCATAAATATGTTGAGAATCATTAAAATAGATACTATCCCTTTAAGTGTGTAAGTTAAAAAGTTAGGGCTTGGATTTTATAATCTGA
>NZ_DAMBQF010000036.1:0-20816 GCF_032062245.1 Soonwooa sp. | reverse complement strand
AATTTACTTCCTTAATTATCCTAATGCAAACTTACCATGGAAGCGGCATCCTTTGGGGCGAGGTGAGGCGGCGGAGCGTAGCGGAGCCGTCCGAGACTCGCACTAAAGATAGAGCTGAGAGCGGGATTAGCTCCTAAAAATAATTATCAATTTTTAAAAATAAATCAATAAAAATAAATGAAAGTATTAGCAAACGATGGTTTGACACAAAGTGGGATTGACGCGCTGACAGCGAAGTCTTACGAAGTGATTACAACAAAAGTGAATCAAGAGGATTTGGCGGATTTTATCAATCGTGAGAACGTAAAAGTCCTATTGGTGCGTAGCGCAACGAAAGTTCGGAAAGATATGATTGACGCTTGTCCCAATTTGGAAATTATAGGTCGCGGTGGCGTTGGTATGGATAATATCGATGTCGAATATGCACGCGAGAAAGGTGTACATGTGATTAATACGCATGCGGCTTCGTCTGAGTCTGTTGCCGAATTGGTGTTTGCACATCTTTTTGCGGGATGTCGATTTTTACAAGTTTCGAATCGTGCAATGCCAACGGAAGGTCAAACCAATTTTAATGCGCTGAAAAAAGCCTACGAAAAAGGTGTTGAACTTCGTGGTAAAACCATTGGCATTGTCGGGATTGGACGTATTGGACAAGAGGTAGCGAGGATTGCGCTAGGTCTTGGTATGAAGGTTATTGCATCGGATACTAGAATCGGAAAAGCGAGCGTTCGTGTTGATTTTTATAATAAACAATTTATAAATGTCGAGATCGAAACCGAACCATTGGACCAATTAATTTCACACGCCGATTTTATCACACTGCACGTCCCAGCGCAAGATGGCGCGATTATAGGAAAACGTGAAATCGACATGATGAAAAATGGTGCTGCAATTGTTAATTGTGCTCGTGGTGGCGTTGTTGATGAGGTTGCTTTGTTGGAAGCATTGGACTCAGGGAAGTTATCTTTTGCTGGACTTGACGTTTTTGAAAACGAACCAACGCCGTCAGAAAAAGTTTTGCAACATCCAAAAATCTCATTAACGCCACATACCGGCGCCTCAACAGAAGAAGCGCAGGATAGGATAGGGACAAGTCTCGCTGAACAAATATATAGTATTTTTCATGCTAAATAATATTATGAAAACTCAGCCATTTCGGCTGAGTTTTTTTTTTCAGAATTGGATAATTGCTTATTTTTGAGGCATGAAAAGAAAGGTTTTAATCATCTACACAGGTGGAACGATTGGGATGGAGAAAGATTATGCGACGGGAAGTCTTGTTCCTTTTGATTTTTCAAATATTTTTAAACGTATGCCCGAAATGAACCTTATGGAATGTGAGGTTTCGGTAAAGTCTTTTGACTCCCCCGTAGATTCTTCGGATATGGGACCAAAACAATGGCAAGGCATTGCAAAAATTGTTCAAGATAATTATGAAGCTTTTGATGGTTTTGTGATTCTTCACGGGACAGATACGATGTCGTATACGGCTTCTGCTTTGAGTTTTATGCTTAAAAATCTTGGAAAGCCTGTTGTGCTAACGGGTTCTCAATTACCAATTGGTGATTTGAGGACAGATGCTAAAGAAAACCTTTTGACAAGTCTTTACTACGCGAGTCTTTACGAAAATGAGGAAGCGGTTATACAAGAAGTGACTTTGTATTTTGAATACAAATTGTTGCGTGGCAACAGAAGTTTAAAATTCTCGGCAGAGTATTTTGACGCTTACCAAAGTCCAAATTATTCTATTCTTGGGCAATCTGGCGTTCATTTAAATATTGATAAGGACAGTCTTCTAAAACCAAAATCTACCAATTTTGAAATCGATTTACATCTTGACGAAAATGTTTTATTTTGGAGAATTTTCCCAGGAATGAACTTCGATTTTTTGTTAGAAGTAACTTCTGTTAAGGTTATTATTCTTCAAGTATTTGGATCAGGAACCATTTTTAACAACGAAAAAACAGAACGTGTCTTAAGAGAGCTTCGTCACCGTAAAGTTGAGATTATTGTTATCAGTCAATGCGTGTCAGGCGGTATTAGTTTTGGGAAGTACAGCAATAGTAATATTTTTAGACAAGTTGGCGCTATTAATGGAAAAGATATGACCGCTGAAGCTGCGATTACAAAGTCTATGCACTTGCTAAATAATCCTAGATACAAAGCTAATTTTGCAGAATTGTTCGATGAAGATATTTGTGGCGAAGTCACGAAAGATTTTCACTAATATTAGGTGAAATCAAATATTTAACTATATTTGCAGACTTAAAAAAGAGAGGTGTCCGAGTGGTTGAAGGAGCTAGCCTGGAAAGTTAGTATGCGGGTAACTGTATCGAGGGTTCGAATCCCTTCCTCTCTGCTAAAACCCCTGTAAGTTATTCACTTACAGGGGTTTGTATTTTGAGGTGCTAATACGGGTGCTAATTCAGTATTATTTTTTTACTCTTTGTTTAAAAAAGTCTTCCGGCATTTCTTTAATATCATCGTTATTTTCAAAATTTGTTAATTTTATAAATTGTGTAAGAAAGTCAGCGTTCTTTATAACATCTGACTTAATAAAACATTCTCTAAAAGAAGGATAATTTGGAACGGAAACATTTTCATTAAATTTCTTTTTTTTCAAAGCATACTCTTTAAGACATTTTATCAAATCAAATTGATTATTATAATATATTAACTCAACTAATGAATTTAAATCAATCATTGCCAGATTATGAATCTTTTTAAAACCCACATCCGGCATATTGACTTTCTCCGACATTTTCAGACTTAAATAATGCTCTAAAGAAGGAATATTATAAAAAGAATTTGAGACGACTAATACAGGATAAATTTCAATATTATGAGGTTTGATATGTTTTCCTTTTATTAACTCATTAAAATCACTATTGTTTTTTAGCCTATTTATCATTGAAATTAATTGAGATATTCCTTTTTTTTCAACAAAATTTTCGTCAATTATCCTTTTTACTTCTTTATAATCATAAACAGAATCCAAATTATTAATACTTTCATAATCCTTAAATTCAAATAAAAAGATATGCCTATTATTAAAGAGCATACAGTCTATTAATGACTTATCCTTGTCGTTAAATACTACTCTATAATATTTATTTTTTAGTGATAACTTAAGCAAGTTTCTAAATAATATTTCTTCTCCTCCTTTTTCGGCAAAGTCAGAAATAAAATCAGGATAAGTATTAAACGCTTTATATTCTTTTTTTATAAATTCAAATGCTTTACTCTTTATTTTATGGTAAAAATTCATAAACAAATAAGCCTTATTTAAAACAAAATAGCCATTGACGTTTTCAGTATCCTTAAGCAGGGGATAGTATTTCAGTTCAATTTTGCCTTTGTTAAATAGTGAATTTATACATACCCCTTCGCAATACTCTTTTATTTGAATCTCATTTGTATTTTGGGAATCAAAATGTATATAATTTTTATCGCTTAAATAGTTTAACAATGAAAGTTGATCAAAAATATATTTGTCTAAACCGTTTATATTGTGTTTTTTTTCAAATTGTTGTAAGAACCCATCATAATTTCTACATAAATATTCAAATAAAGAACGTAATCTCACAAGAATAAAAAGCTGATGATAAACAAAATCAAAATCAACCGTCTTTGCCGTAATAATAAACTGAGATAAGCTCTTAAAGTATTTCTTCGGAATATCATCCATAAATTTATTATTAGGAAAAACTTCCGCATTAAATGCCAAATAAGCCTGAATGAAAGAGAATGATTCAAATTCGGAAATTGATTTTTCTTTTAAAAAATTATAATTTTCAACAATTTTTTTGATTAACAAACTATTGCTCTTTCTATTAAAAATACATTTAGCTTCATTATTAGAGTTATAGTCCCTTTTATTTATGGAATTTAATATTCTACTTATTTCATAATTATATTTTCTTTTTTCAAGGCTTGAAAATGAATCTATTAATCTTTTTTCAAAAGATTCTTTTGTGTCAAAAGACTGGTTTATAGCACAAATGGTTAATAATAAAAATTCAGGATCTATTCCAGCCAAAAAATCTAAAACATTTCTTTTTTCAATTTTTTCTGGAAAAATGTCTTTCCAACTGAGAACAACAACTAATTGTAGACTTTTCCTATTTTGAATTTTATTCATTGAATTTCAATTACATTTTGCTCATTAAACCATTCTTTTGCTTTGGTTATCACTTGTGCATTAGGATTATGAAAAAACACAGCTAAGTTTTCTTTAGCTCTTGTACAGCAAACGTAAAATATTTTTTTAGTTCTCTCTCCTACACTCGGAGAAGCTGTGCCTAAAAACATTTTTTCAAAACTATAATTGTTCCACCCACCATTATCAAGAATAACTAAAACATTATCAAATTCAGCACCTTTGGTTTTATGTTGAGTGGAGAAAGGTGTTTGTCCTTCTAAATATTCATATAACTTTTGAAATTCACTAAACTTAACATCTTTCACACGATTATACAAATACTCTTTTTTCTCTTTAAAATCAATTAGTTTATCATCAATCATACAAATGCCCTTTTCATTGGCATCAGTAATTATTTCCTCTATTGTTTTATCGCCAACATTTACAAGATTATCAATATTTTCTTTTAGCGTTCTTTTGCTTGCTATACTTGTTATTCTAAAACGATAGTCTGTTGCCCTTAGAAACTCGTTATATCTTTTATTTTTATACAGGAAAATATTAGTTTGAATTTTGAAAAGATGCTTTATTAAATTATCTCTTTTTGAACCCTTCTTATTTTCATCATCTTCATCTTGCTTTTTATCGTCAAGCAATTGGTCTTTATCAACATACATTTTAGAAAATTCAGAATAGTTTAATGATTTCGCATAATTATACAATTCTGCATTACCGTTAATAAAATTTTGCATTGTGTTAGTCGGGCTAACAGCATTCAAGTCCCGACCACTTTTTCCCTGCTGTAATATTTGAATAACTTCTCCAAATGTATTTTCTGAAAAATCAGTTGTAATGCCATTATCCTTTATATACTTCTTAATTCTATCTCTAAAACTTAGTATATGGTCTCTATCATAAATATCCATTAACGTCCTAAACCCTGCTTTGCCTGCTATTAAATTATGAGTAAGGTTCAGTTCCTTTGTTTCTTTTGAATTATCGAAATCCCAATTATAGTTTTCTTCCAAGAATTTTTCAACCTTACTAATATCGCCATCAGTAGAATGTAGAAACAGGACAGTACCTTGCTTTACTACACCTTCAACCATATTGGGTGCATTAGGGTCGGTAGAAGGTTCTTGTGCAATACCATCAGTCCGAAGTTTATTTGCTAAGTCAATAACAAGGTGGGGATTTCTTCTATTCTGTTTCTTAGGAACTTCATTTACAGTATCAGCATCATCGCCTTTGTATTCATCTAAATTTCCAATCCCATCATCATAAATAGATTGCATCGCATCGCCAAAGAAACCAATAATATTTTTTCTTTCGCTTTTCTTGAAGTGAGTAAGAAATGTATCTACAACAGCCTTACTTGTATCTTGGTATTCGTCAATAAAAATGAATTTGTATTTATCTTTTACAATACTGCTAAGTTTTGGATATTTCTCAAAAAGATAGTTTGCAACTATAAGTAACTCATCGTGAGAAATTATCCCTTCACGCAACCGTACAAACTCTTTATATTGTATTCCATCTGGCAAAATATCAAAATAATTTTCGGGAATAGGATTTGCCTCATCAATTGAAATTTTACTAACATCTTCATTATTTGCTAATGAAATAATTGCTTCTTTAAGTTCTTTTTGGAAGTGCTTTATATTATCCCATAAAAAGTCGTGGATTGTAGATACATTTAGGTTCTTGTGATTTACTCTTTCTTCGATTTCCTTTACTGCTGCATTGGTATATGTCATACAGGCTACTTTTGCTGTTGGGTTTTCAGCAATTACCTGACGAATAACACTTACCAACGAATAGGTTTTACCACTTCCTGCACCGCCACTTAAAAGAAAATTTCTTCCGTCATCAATTGATTGGAAGATTTGCTGTACTTCGGGTTCTAAACTTAATCTTCCTTCAACCATAGTAAACCATTTTTGATGTATGAAGGAATACTCCAATTACTAAAATTTTCATCACTGTGATATAAAATATCCAATGCAAAATGAGTTTTCTTTTTGATACATTTATCTGCTAACACATAGGCACTATTACCAAAGTCATCAAATAGTTTTCGATTTTGTAATCCTTGAAATTCATCTTTCTTACCGCTTACAAATGCTCGGTTGATATGGATAAAAGCATCCTCAAAACTCCTTGCGTGATAGGTGTCTTCTTCCTGTTGATAGCATATACAAACTGTAGAATTTCCAACAAGAATTGTTCTATTTGCAACAGGTAGTGCTTTTAAATTATCCCAAGTAACTTCTTTAAGAAAATGATTTATTGCCGAATTGCTTGTTTTCGTACCCTCATTTACAGGACAAGCTCCCCACACATCTTTGCCGTTGTCATCTTGTTCTACAACTTTGATAGCATCAATATCCGTTAAAATCAAAGATTTAATACCCAAAAACTCTATAAACTTCTCGAAAATTTGTGAATAAGCCCCAACTTCAATGATAGATATATTTTGAGATAATAGTGGGAGAAAAGCATCTTCTTTATCTTCTGCTTTTAGGCGAGCTTCTTCTTCCAAATCAACCTTTCGCATAAAGGTTGGTATCAATATCCTTTCTGTATCTCCCTCAATTAAAATTGCTTTATCAGCAAAGAAAATTTCAGCCCTGCTGATGGTTAAATACTGCTTTAGAAATTGATATTGGCTCGGGTCGGCATCGTATTGTTTTCTTAAATCTGAAAGGTTTTTGGCAACAACATTATTTTTGTCTTTTGCTTTTAAATATTTAATATCATCAAAATCACTATCTGCAACAATATGTGATGAATGTGTTGTAATTATGTATTGAAGAGGTCTACTTATTCCGTCATCTCTCTTTACACCTTCTGCAAGCAATTTTTTTATGTTTTTAATAAAGACATACTGCATTTGGGGGTGCGTGTGTGCTTCAGGTTCTTCTATGATGAGTAAATTTATATCCGCAGGTTTTTCTTCTTTTTTTCTTTTGAACTCTTGTCTAAGTATTTCAATTTCAAAAATCATACTTATCAAATTCATATACCCAAGACCATTGTATTGTTCAGGCAATTTATCTGTATCGTGAGTATAAACAACGGTAGTATTACCCTCAAGTAAATCTCGATGTTGTAATGTGGAAATTATTTCTATTGCAGTTTCATTTAGTTTTATACCTCCAAAAGTGCTGACATTCTTAACTACACCTTCAAATAATCCAGAATATATCTCACTTAACTTGATGTCAGTTTCAGAAAGTTGGTCGATAAATTCTTCCGTTGCTACAGCTTTTTCTTCACTATCTTCGTTCTTTTTATACAAAGTAGATGTTTGTTTAGATAATGTATTGTCTTTATCCTTATTGGTAACATCTCTTCTTGCAGGAATATGCTTGAAAGAGATAATGTCCTTAATACTAATTTTGTCCTTATCTAAATTGATGTAATTTAATTCATTGACTTTTTGAGTGGATAGGTTAAACTCGAAAGAAAGCTTTTGGGTATTGAAATATTTATCCAATCCTTGTTTTAAAAATTCGCTAACCTCTCTTACTTTAGTCTTTTTTTCTTCCTCAACTTTTTTCCTTTCTTTTTTTTCAAAAGCATCATAATCTGTTCTCAATTCCAAGAACTTTGTGTAGGTTAAAATATATTCAAATCCCAAAACTATTTTATTATTCTCTGGGTCTAAATCCATTAATATTCTGCTCACATTGGACAAATCATCTTGCTCGTTATATTCAATAAATATCTTTAGCTTAATACCCTTAGGAGCAAATTCTTCGGGAACATCCTCTGATTTTATAAGTCCTTCCAAATCATTCTTAAAATCTATATTCAGGTCATCATAAGAAAATTTACTTTTCTCATTAAAGAATTTATCAAGAACAGAAAGAATTGAAGTTTTTCCCGTGTTGTTTTTTCCAATAACTAAGGAAAGGTCTTCTTCCAGATCCATTGAAAAATCCTTTAATAAACGGAAATTCTCTATTTGGAGTTTAGTTATTTTCATATTTAATAAGTTAAAGTTAGTTGTTTTTCCTGTTCAATCTTCTTTTTGACAATTTCTTCCAAATTCTATCAGCAATATCAACTTCGTCTTTTGAAAAGCCATAGTTCTTCATCAAAATTTCTTTATTGGTAATTTCAAGTATTTCATCAATCTTTTTATTCGCACGAATCATCTTGTCAATAGTTTCAACAAGGTTTTCGTTTGAATTATGATAAGGGAGAAATATATTTTCAACTTCACTTGGCATAAGTTCTAAAACACCTCCTCCGTGACTTCTTCCTGAAATTTCGGCAAATGCGAAGGATAATGAATTGTAGTAACTCGCTATAAATGCGTTTAGATTAACCTCTTTCTTGATATTTACCCTATGCATTGTATCGGTTGTATAAGCTTTTGCATCATTAATGATAAGTTTTGGATAAAGGTGATTTCTTCTTATAAAAAGAGCATCAGAAATTTTAAGGGAAGGAATAATCTGCCATTCATCTCTTATTCTACACTTATATCCTTTATTTATTCCTTCTTCTATACCATATTCTAAATATTCTCTTGCCCCTAATGAGCCATTTAAATCACTCATCTTTGGAAAAGTAAGTAAATGTGTGCGAGCTTGGCTGTCTCTGTTTCTTTTCCAGTCTGCTTCCGTGAAAATTAAACTTGGCACCTGAACACTTCTTCCAACTAACGGTTTTGCATATTTTTCTAAATCATAAAATTGAACAGTTGCCAATGGAACTGTAAAAAATGGATTAGAACCCGTTGTTATTCCTACTTCAACATCTGCATACTTACCTAATTTCGGAACTCTCTTACTTTCTTGCAATTTTTCTAAAAAATCTATCTCATCTTGCTCCAGAAAATAAAATGTCCATTTATTGGATTTAAAATCTATTTTTTTTTGAGGATTTTTAAGTTTTGAAATATCCAAATTTTTCAAACTCTCAGCATTTCGTAATTCTAAATGTTCAATTTTATGAGAGTTTGTCCCGTCTTTTTCACAGAGTAGTAAAACAACTTCTTGCTGAATTTCAGGGAAAACCAATTTTTCAAAAGAGATAATATTTATTTTATTATAAAAATGAGCTAAAAACTCTCGTAATTGTTGAGCATACGAAACTTGTAAAAGTTCCGCCGGAAGTACAAATGCTATTTTACCTCTTTCTTTTAATAACTGACTTGAGCCAACTACAAATGAAACCCACGCATTTGTTAGTTTTGTGTATTTAAGTCCTGATTTTCTAAAAATCTTTTCCGCAAGAATCTGTTGATCCTTACTGAAATATTGATACCGAATATATGGTGGATTTCCAATAATTAAATCAAATCTATCTTCTGTTGTCAAGCAATAGTTGTGAAAATCATCATTGATTAGGAAAGAATTTTCCAAATCAATTGATAAAGCTTTCTCGTATTCTATCTCATCAAATTCTACTGCTGAAACAGAATTATAAGACATTTGTTTTTCTTTCATTATTTGAAGAAAAATTCCGTCTCCACAACTTGGTTCTAATATGTCCATTTCCCGATTGCCATTTAAAGCCCATTTCAGCATAAAATCAGCAATATCTTTCGGAGTATAAAATCCGCCTCTCAACTTTTCTTTGCTGGCTTCACTAATCAGTACCATAACTTTCATTTATTTTAGGGATAAGATTATCTTCTTCTCCAAGGTTATACAATCTTTTCAACAAAACGTCCATATCAATTTTCTTTTGTAAAAATTGCCTTTGCAAAGGGATTAGTCGTCTATTGTTATTTTGAGCATTATCAATATTTTCCTGTAATTGAATTAATTCTTGTTGCAAAAATGCTATATCATCGTGCAATGTTTTTTCATTAATACTTTCAAAATCAATTTTCCGGATTGGAATTTTCTTAAGAACTTTTGTTCCTCTTGCAATAAACCCACCTCTGAAAACTTCTCCATAAAGCGAAGCGAACCATTCTGAATATTTTGAATTCAACAATGCTTGTATGTAGTAAATAGAATAAGGCGTATTTTCTGGCATAGTAATCATACAATATCCAGCAGTTCCACCTGATGAAATAAAAGTATGATTGGTGTCTATTGCATATTTATCTCCCTGAGATAATACACCGACAACTATTTTTGCCGGAACATCGCATTTGTCTAAACTTTGATGTCGCCCAAATCGATACCATTCATTTTCTGTCTCTGGTTCGGGTTTAATATCCCTTCCTTCCAAATAGGATTTATGAGCATCTAAAAATCGATATGCTTCAGGATAATCTCTTCGTAAAGTCTGAATATCAACAAAATTTATTGTTCCACTTTCATTTTTATAGGGATAAATAACAAATGAATTAGGTAGTAATTTTCTGTAAGTATTGAGATTGTCAACACCTCTTGAAGTTTGGAAATAAGGTCTTGTTAATTCCTTTTCAATTTTCCACTCTGTTTCATCAAGATTGAAAAACAGATAATTATCATCTTCTCTTGTTGGTATGTGAATATATATGTCATTTTTACTGGTTTGTATTCCATTAAAAATATTTTCGCTTCCAATTAAACTTCCTAATTCTATACTTTGAGACGAAATATCGGAAAACAGTGTTTTTAACTGATTGGGCATTAAAATCCAAGTTTCTTCATTTAGACTTGAAAATTCAACGTCATCATAATTCACTGTATAATTTTTAGCTTTCCAGTTTTCTAATTTTTCTACTTCGTGGTAAAGTAGAGAATTTTGATCGATTTTTTTCAAAATCAGAAGACAGGTATAAGTGGTTTTATCTTTAAAAATTTGGTTTGCTCCAAATGAAATAATTTTCTCAACCGCCTTTTTATCGGAAAGTAATCCTCTTAATTTTTTTCCTGCACCAACTTTTGCAAACTTGCTCGGAATGATATATCCAAGAACTCCACTGGGTTTAAGTAAACTAAAACCTCTTTCAATAAAAAGAAAATATTTATCAAATTGCATATACGAAGAATCAAAAGACTCTTTTATAAATAGGAAGTTCCACTGGAGTAAAACGCTTAATATGCTCGGTAGCCATATACGGCGGATTTCCTACAATAACATCAAATTTTTCTTCTCCAAAATCAAATGGATTAATACCCTCTCTATTGCTTTGATTTGTTTTTGTAGAATCAATTAAGCTATTTCCATAATGAATATTCTCATCTAAATTTGGAAGAGCAGGATGTGATATGGTATCATTGTTTTCATCTTCCAATAGTTTTAGAAGAAGTCCAAATTTACAAGCTTCAACAGCATTGAAATCTTTATCAATACCAAAAATGCATTGCAATAGTATTCTTTTTTTAATTTCAAATTTCAGTTTGTAGCTGTTAACTCCTGTTTGTACAAGCTGTGATTGGTCGTTTACTATAAAATAATCGACTATAATATCCTGTAAAAGTTGATACGTCTCAAGTAAAAATGCTCCTGAGCCACAAGCTATATCTGCAAATTTTGAACTCAGTATCTCATCTGCTGATTTGCCCTCACAGTATTTCTTTACTGTTTCATTCAATATGTCCCTGACAATAAAAGTCGGAGTGGTTACTACATCTCTATCTTCAATTTCAGGTTTTTTTCTAAGAACAATACTACCATTTTCGACTTTTAATTGTTCGCTGAGAAAAATCTCATAAATATGCCCTAAAATGTCTGATGAAAAAACCGCAAAAGAGTAAGAACTTTCAGGAAAATAAAGCTGTTTGATGATTTGCCAAAATGCTTTACTTTCATTTGAAATTATTTCGTCACTTAATGGTTGAGAAAATAGTCCGGCATTATATTTTGCATCGGAAGACCTGAATTTTTCTATTAAAGCACTGAAATCCTCATTTTCCGCCAATGTTAAAAGTGTTTTATAAATCTCTAAATCTCTGTCTTCACAGACTCTTAAAAACACAACACTGTTAATATAACTCTGAACAAGGTCATTTAATTGAAATTCATCAATTTCAGGATTTTTAGTGAGAATTTCATTTCCTAAAAGGATACGCCACTCATTAATTTGCTTCAAGAATAAATCATCAACATTAAATCTTTGGATTTGATGTTCAATATCACCCCATTCTTCATCAAATCTACCTGAGTAAACTTCTTCCTTACCAATAAGAGATTTTATTTCATCGAACTTTTCCTCATATTCTGAAAAGTGATATAATTTCACTCTTCGTTTTGAAGCATTATCTGTATTTTGAACAGGTTCTGAACAATCATAAATTGCCAAATATTCAAAATTTGTAAGGACTGAAATCTTTAGTTTTGCCGTAAATCCATATCTTCTTACCTGTTTTGCAGGTTGTGGGTCTGTTTCAATTTTAACAAAAGGTTTCTTTGCTTCTACAAAAAATTTTCTGTCTGCAAAAAGTCTGAAAGTGTAATCAGGTTTCTTTGTGTTTTCATTTGCTTCAGAACGTAAACCTTCCTCAACCAATACTTCTCTCTCATTTGTAGGCTTCCCCAGAATATTTGTTATATCCCAACCCAACATCGTAAAGAAAGGGTCAAGAAAATCCGTTCGCAATTGTGTCTCATTATAAGAAACCTTCGTGAACCTGTCGTGTTCAGTTTCAAATCTTCGTATCAAGTCTCTTATTTCCATTACTCAAAAGTTAGCTTTCCTTGTTGATAATTTTTACTTCTGAAATATCTTATTTTTTCTTCTGCCACCTTTAGGATTTCAGTTGTATTCTCTTCATAAATTAGAGATTCTGCAACGGTATCACTTAATAAACTTAGTGTTAAATCGTGTTCTGAAACCTTTAATATTTGTGCTAATGAGGGAATCATTTCTTTATGTGCAGAGCGTTCTCCTCGTTCAATTTTACTTAATGTAGAAGGGTCAATATCTATATGTGCAGCAACCTTTCTTAAAGGAAGTCCAGCCATTTCTCGATATTCACGTATTAGTTCTCCAAATGATTTTTTCATTTTTCTGAAATTTATTTCTTGAAAATATTTTTAGGACATTTATTGTCCAAATGTATTTAAAATATTTCAATACTTATTAAGACACAGTTGATTTATTTGCAAATTGATAAATATTCTATTTGATTACCTCCTCAACCCTAGTCTTTTCTTCGGCTCTTCCTGTTCCGTATGATTCTGCACTTTATTTCCCTGATAACCGCCGAAATGTAACAGCGTAAAAAAGTGAGCCATAGAATTCGGATTCTTAAAAATCTCTACAAAAGCAGAGTCCGGAATATTGTTTTCCTCTGCTATTTTTTCACAAATCATTGCAACTTCATCAGAAATTTTGAAATCTTTAGATTTTAAGCGGTCATAAAAAGATACTTTCAAACGTTCATTTTTAATAGTTTTCTCAATCACATTCATCACCGAATCCAAATATTTTTTCTTTTCAACAGCAAAAACAGTCGGATTGGTCAGGAGCGTGGAATTTTTGCTTTTGAAAAAGAAAACTTCTTTCTGCAAACTTTCGATTTTGGTTTTCAGTTCCGTAATCTGTTTTTCTTTGGATTCCAGTTCGGTTTTGTTTTTCAGGAGTCTGAGATTATTCGATTTGAGTGCCTTTTGGTAGTTTTCAATCGTCTTGCCGCTTTTTATTCTTTGAAAACCTAAAAAGTCGGTTTCTTTTACGATGAATTCCATTTCTTTTTTGGAATCAATTTCGGATTGGAGATTGTTTTTTCTTTCTTCCAGAATTTTGATTTCCTCTTCTATTTTTTTGATTTTAAATTCAACGGCTTCCAGTCTTTGCGTTCCGTTTTTGGAAATTCCTCTTTCCATTCCCAAACATTCCGCTGTTATATCCTGCATTTTGGAATAATGAAAAGATTGATGTTTCAATGTTTTTCCGGTCTGCAAATCCTGCCAATCCGCGACCAAATGTGCGTGATAGTTCGGTTTCCATTCTTTGGTATCTTTATCGTAATGCCCCTCGTCTTTGTGAATGGCAATCTGAAAAATCCTGATTTTCAATTCTTCCTCTAATTTTTTGGAAAGATTATGCAAATCCTGCATTGTGGTATTTTCTTTAATGACAACTACGGCTTCTCTTATGGGCATTGCATTTTTCTGCAATTTTCGTCCGGATTTTTCTTTGCAATAGGTTTCGATTTTTTGAAGTCGGTCTGCAATTTTCTGTTCCTGCCAATATTCATTTTTCGGAGTTAAATCTTTTCGAATATAGTCGAATGTTTTCTTTCTGAAATTATGGGTTTCAGAATCGGATTTTACGGCTTTGAAATTTATTGATGTCTTCATTTTTCTTAAATTTGATGAAATTATACCTGTGTCTTTTTTACTCAGGTTTTTCAGTAACGTGTATCTATTTTATCCACCTTTTGAAATGATGTGGTATTATTTTACTCAGGTTCAAAATGCAGAACCTTATACTATTTTTTACAGGTAAAAGCCTCGCAGAGCGAAAGAGAAACTTTGTTGGGAGGAACGACCTTCAAAGTTGCGAATGAGCTCCTAACTTCTGCGGGTAGTTGGTAAAAAATAAGCGTTCGCATTATCAGCGTTTTCTTCGGTAAGTTTGATTGGTTTGGTTGATTTCGTTTTCCTGTTGTTCCGGTTCAGGATTCCGTTCTTTTTGTTGTCGTTTTTCGGTTTTTATTTGAATTTTAGAAGTCAGATAATCATTCAAATCTTTATTTGGAGCATAAATTCCGGAATGGTCTTTGGCTTCGGGAAATGATTTCAAAATTGAATTTTTACAGGCTTCTCCGGCTCTGTCGTTATCTAAAAACAGATTGATGTCCGAATAGTTTTGCAAATGGTTTTTGGTTTTATTTAAAAGAGAAATGGAGTTCATAACCAACAAATCGCCTTTGAAAAACCGTTTCATTTCGATAAAAGACAAAGCGTCCAAAAATCCCTCGAAGACGACAACATTTTTATTTTTTTCGTGATTCTCATTATTGAGATTAATGACGGAAATATCCTTTTTCAGTAATGAGCCTTTGTAAAAAGAATTTCTCAGTTCCCAACCTCCGGAAAGATTTTCAAATCCGACAGCATACAGATTCTTTTCTCCGATTTTGAAATGAACTTCTTTCACAAAAGGATAAATGTTTTCTGAAAGTCCCCTTTGATGCAGATAATTTTTCAGGTTTTCGTTTTGGAGTTCTTTAATTTCAGTAATCGTATAGTCTGATTTTGAATTTTTCAAATGAATATCGTTCTGCGGTTGAAAAAAAGAAAAATTTTGCTTTTCTGCCCATTCCAACACTTCTCTTACCGAAGCGTTCAGGTATTTCATCATAAAATCGGTGTTGTTTCCGCCGATGCCTTCGGAGTGGAGATACCAGAGATTTAGTTTTTTATCGAGTTTGAAAGAGGGTTGGGTTTCTGTTCCGAAAGGGTTCAGAAACCACGCTTCTTTTTCATTTTGTTTTGTTGGAAGATGTCCGACAGAAAAGAGGATTTCTTCCAACTTTATCGAGTTGAATTGTTTGCAGTTCATTGGTTTAAAATGTTAGGGTTGGATTTTGGAAATATTTTGATGAATTGATGAGGAAACGTTGTATTTTACTGATATTGTTATATTTATACCCTCATCAAAGTTTCATCATCTCATCAAATTTGTTATTGAATGCTCATCAGTTGCTCATCAAAAATCAGAGTTTTAAAATTTGATGAGGCTTTTGATGAAAAGTAAGTCTTTGATTTTCTTTTCATTATCAATTAATTCATCATTTCATCAAATTTTTGAAGGATAAAATCTTTTTTTATCGTGAAAAACCGTCCTGTTTTGTTGGTTTGATAGAAACTTCCGGAAAAATCAAGGTCGTATTTGATGTAAGCGAGTGAATTGCTTTGCGGTTCAAGTTTCCAGATTTCTTTCAGAATTTTCCTCACGTCATTGATTGTCCAAAACTGGGTTCTGAACATTTTATTAATCATATTGAGAATATCCTGAGGAATGCAGTGAAGTTCCTGTTCTTCGTTGGTTTCAAAAAATTCGTATAGAAGTTCGATGATTTTTGATTCAAGTTTGCTGTTGTATTTCCAGACTAATTTCTGCAAGGCTTTGGTTCTGATTTCATTTGCAGAAAACCACATTCTGGTTTCTTTTTGGCTGTGGAAAGGTCTTTGAATCAAATAGCGGAGAAAATACGGGATTTCCTGAACGATATTTTTCAGAAAGTCGGTGTTTTCGCTTTTAATGGATTTTACTTTGATAATCCAGAAGCGGATTTCGTTTTCGTCAATCTGAATGAAATTATCTTCATTATTGGAACAGAGAATGAATTTCCCGAAAAACTCAATTTCTTCCGCATCTTTTCCTTTGGCTTCTTTCTTGTCCTTGTCGGTGGTGGAAAGGTATTTTAAGCGTTCGGTAATTTCTTTTTTGTCAAAGAACACTTCATCAATCGCCACAACAAGCATCGAAGCCCAATCGCTGTTAAACTGACTGCTGAACGAGTCGCCTTTGATGTAGGTCATATTCAGTCCGAAAATGGATTTCAGCCATTTGATGAACGTGGATTTTCCGGTGGCTCTTTCTTTTGAAACCAGACAGAGAATCGGCAACATTTGTATCGGATATTGCAGTAGAATTTTCAGATAATCCAGGCCTAATTCGATTTGTTCTCCAAAAATATGCTCCATAAACTCTAAGGAAAATGGGATTTTTTCTTTCAGGGCATTTTGACTGATATTTTCTTCGGCGGGCGGAAATGGGATTTCTTTGTAAGTGTTGTAAAAACTATCAATTATCTGCCGGTATTGCAGGTGCGAAGGGATACAGCAAAAGCCGTCATACTTCGGGACTTCCGAAACATAGACTTTGCCGTGGTCGCTGACAATAGTTTCCCGATTCCAGCGAACCAATATCGAAATTTTGTCGCCCGAAATCTGTGGTTTCTCAATGATTTTATAGTAAGTCGTGCCTACTCGTAAATAGGGTGTGTTTTTGTGCATTTTTCCACATTTTAAATTAAAAACTACCCGCTTATCTTTTGTATTTAAGCGATTTAACGTCGTTTAAGGCATTCATCAAGTCCAAATGTTTGATTCTGTAAAATCTTCCTATTTGTTCGGCTTTGATGTTGCCTTTTAAAATGTGTGAGCGGACGGTTTGATAATCGAGTTTTAGAATATCGGAACATTCTTTTATAGAATAGAACTTTCTTTTTAATTCGATTTCCGGTTCTTTTTTGAGAGAATGGAGCAAGTCTTTTACTTCTCCTAATTCGTCCAGAATGGTTTGAAATGGATTGGTTGTCTGCATAATTTTATTATTTGATTTGCAGACAAAAGTGAAAGATTTGAATAAATAATTATGCAATTCTACTCAATTGCGTAAAATTTAATACTTAATGTTTAATATTTTTGATAATTCTTTATAGATACTTTCTTCAAAATCACTGGGTTTTATGGTAATGGCTCTTGAAAACGTTCCCTTATCAAAATTCGTATTATATTCATTTTCCATTGCTTCGATAATGGTCGTATCTTGAAAATCCGGATTAATAATATGGTGGTCTTTCAAAAAACGATGAATTCTTATAAATGAAGATTTTTGGTCAACAAGTAGATTGTGATTCTCGTCGATGAATTTTTTGTCTTGTAAAAAATCAATGAAAATTTTTGATGAATTTTCCCCAATCATAATGTCGGACAACCGGATTTCTCTTCTGACTTTCTTGTCCAATACAAAATACAGAAACAAGGTATTTTCTGCACCATTCAGAAAATTTCCTTGAAGTATCATCATATTACTTGACGTTAATTGTTTTGAGGATTCCTTTCTGTATTGCTTCAAACAATATTTGATCTTATCCTCGAAGTTGTGGTTTCTGGATTTATCTATTTCTTTGAAATGAAAACTGAAAAAATTATCCAGATTATCATATTCTATAAGAAACTCGTTTTTATTCTTTTCCGTTAGTGTGATTTGTTCGGCTTTCTGTCTTGCTTTTTCGATTCTTTCAGACAGCATTTTTTGAATTTTATCTCCTTTAATCCAATAATAAAGCATCATCGGATAGCCTATAATTTCTTCCCAAAAATACCAGCGTCCGTATAATTTTTTTTTGTCCATAATTATTTGAAAACTTCGTTCATATAATTCACTTTATCCTCCTCACTTGGTCTGTAATAAGCATTAAAGACTTCCAAACTCGTGTGTCCCGTATAAGACATAATAACCTTGTCTGGAACTTTGTTGTTTTTCATTATTGTGATAAAACTGCGTCGGGCAGTATGAGAAGAAATTCTTTCCCAAAATTCCGATTTTTTCTCAATCAATTCATCGCCATACTTCATTGTTTTTTTTATTTCTTCATCAAATTCAAGTTCTTTAAAAACCTCCTTTATATACTTGTTCATTTTCTGATTGCTTAAAGAAGGGAGATTGTATTCGTATTTTTCTAAAATTGCTTTGGAAATACTGTTTAATGGAATTGAAAGATTTTTAGATTTGCTCTTTAAATCTATTACCCGAATGAAATCGTTTTGAATATCATCTTTTGAAATCCTGTTATAATTCCCAAAACGCATTCCTGTCGTACAGCCGAAAACGAATAAATCCCTAACTTTCTCCAACTTCCTATTCTTGCTGAAATCGTGATTGTATATGGCTTCAACCTGCTCCATATTCAAGGCTATTTCATCGGTTCTGAATTTTGGCGGCTTTTTGAAATTGATAAAGTCATTATTGTATGTGTATTTCTTATTCAAAGCCCAATATAAAAAGGTTTTCAGCAAACCAACGTCCCTGTGTATGGTATTTGCAGAATGGTCTTTAATCTCTACACAATATTTCAAAAATTTATTATAAACCTTTTCATTGAAATTACCCAAAGTAATTTTTATCTTCTCGTAATTCTGAAATTCTTCCAACAAATTCTTATTGTATTCATATCGGGTTTTCGTAGATTTTGAAATACCTTTTCCTGTATAGTCATTGTATTTTTCATCAATAAACTCATCATATTGTCTGAAAAAATCGTCTTTAATTTTTATTTTCTTGAACTCTTCGTCAAATCGAGTTCTCACGATATTTATATTCAGTTCCTCGTTCATATTTTTATAACGATTAACCAGTTCCGCAAACAATGAACTATAACGGTCTAATTGCTTCTTTATGCTTCTGTGATTTTCTGCTCTTTTTGTTCTGCCGTTCAAATCGTTGGGCAATCTGTTGTGAAAATCCCACTCTTCCGGCTTAATTTTTTCCCCTGTCGAATAAATGAAGTTCTTCTTTTCACGGTCAAAGTATGAGCGAAAATAAATAAGAGTTTCCTTTGTTGATTTAGGTTCTTTCAGCTTAAAGGTAAAATTCATAGGTGCTAAATTAGGTGCTAATATTTCTATATTTAGATATAAAAAAAACATATATTCACTAATGCAAATATATGTAAAATATTGATTATAAGTAATTTTATATATAAATACTGATAATAAAAATACTAAGGTTCATTTCCCTTCCTCTCTGCTTATAAAACCGCTACAATAGCGGTTTTTCTTGTTTTTATACTCTTTCTGATTTTATTTTCTATCTTTGAAAAATAACCATAAAAGGACTATAAAAAGATATAATTTTTCACACTTTTTTCACACTAATTATTTTATTCTAAACTTTTTGTTGCCAGTGTTTAAGCGCTTTTTTAATTTCTGAAACTTTGTAATCATTAAGTTTTGCTCAACTTTATATTTATGTTCTAGTTGATATGGAATCCAAGCTGTGATTTTTAATTTTACAAAATTTTTCTCATTTTTTTTGAATAAACGATAATTTTTAAAGCTTTGGCGTCCAATTCATCCGAAGTTTCGAAATAGGTTAAATAAAACTCAGGACTTTTATTTTTGTCTACATCTTCAGCAACGCAATAATCCAATAAATAAGAAGGTTCTGAAAGTGGTCCCGCAAAATCTTTAAAAGTGATAAGCTCCGAAATTCCACCGTGATCTTAAATGTAGAGTCCGGCGTAAGGATCTTTTGGATTTTCTGTTAAATAAGATTCACTTTTAGATTTAGCTTCATTAAAATAAAATAAGTAGCTTCCTTCTTTTTCTGCAAAATAATTGAGAACTAAGACTGGATCGCCCTTCAATGGATTTCCTAAATCATCCAAAAGATTGATATAAATGGGTTGCCTGGGTAAAATTCTTTGGATTTTGTCTTGTCCAAAACTGAAACTTGAGATAAATGTTAAAACTATAAGAAAATGATTTTTCATTGTGTTTGCGTAAAATTATTTATTAAAAAATAACATTATTTTTTGTTATTTCTATTAAGCATCCGAAAGCAGAACTGATGTAAAGTTCTTATTTAATCAAAGGATTTTATATGAATTCATAAAAAAAAAATAATATTATTGTGAAAGCGTTTTCGTCGGTATTTGAAGTTTAATATTAGTGAAACTATTAAATGAAACAGAAAATGATATTTTAATAATTTTAAGCAATGCAAGATTTTTTTCTATTCTTTTTTACTCGAATGTAAATATTTTCCAATCCAAAAACCAAACAACGGAAATAGGAATGCGCAAAAAAAAAGAATATTATTGGCAATATATCATTGATGTTTTCAAGAAGTTCAAGAAAAGGATAGAGGTATAAGTTTATTTAGTAATGTACCAAAATAATAAGATATGAATCGGAACTTCCTCCTAAAAAGTTGAAGTGAGCGCCAAGCACTTCTATCGCAAATATACTAGCTAGATCTGTAAGCTCCCCATTTTCAGTACACTTCAAAAGTAGAATTTTTTCTTGATTTTTT
>NZ_DAMBQF010000035.1:0-24107 GCF_032062245.1 Soonwooa sp. | reverse complement strand
TCAAAATTTTTCAGAATAACTTTTCAACTTACACAGTTAGTGAGATACTACCTTTAAAAATAAGATTTTATAAAGCGAAGTTTGTGCGTGTGCTTGTTTTGACCTTTGTTGAAAATCCCCATCGAGTCCAGATCGTCGATTCTGACTTTTCCATGTGCATGGATGATTTTTTGATTTTCGAGAATGATACCAACGTGGACAATTTTCCCTTCAGAGTTGTCGAAAAACGCAAGATCGCCGGGTTGTGCTTCTTCCAGAAAGGTTAGAGGCTCGCCACTTTCGGCTTGTTGAGAGGCGTCACGAAGGATTTTTATATCGTGGATTTTATAAATCATCTGCGTAAAACCACTACAGTCTAAGCCAAAAAAACTTTTTCCGCCCCATAAATAAGGCACATTCAGGAATTCTTTTGCGCAAATAACGATGCTTTCACGCTTGTTGTGACTACGCACAACTTCAGGCGTTTTGTACGTAACCTCCGAACCTAGCGACAAAAGAATATTGCCACTTTCGGTCGCCGCAGCATCGAAAGTTTCTTTGATATAATTGGTTTTGCGACTGTTGGTATACTCGGGCGAAACGGGCGTAATTTGTTTGGTATCCATCCAACCTTCGTAGCCGTCGTAATGCATTTTGATTTTGGTGAAGTTGTTTCTGACTTCCAAAATGTCGGCAGATTCGCCAAAAAGCATCTGTGTGACCATTTCGCTGCGGTCACTATTTTCGGCTCTTATTGGTGCTATTGATACGTTACAAATTCCTTGTTCCATTATTTTTTTCGGATTAAATGAATACCGTCTCGCAAAGGTAAGATTAGGTTTTCGAAATCTGGGTCTTCTGCGACAATTTTATTAACTAATTTTATCTGCTGTGTGGCTTTGTTGCTAGGATTTTCTTCCAAAACCTTGCCATACCAAAGGACATTGTCAATTAAGATGACACCGCCAGATCTGAGTTTTGGTTTTATTAATTCGAGATATTTGAGATAGCTTTCTTTGTCAGCATCGATAAATACCAAATCCCAAGTAACGTCTAGGTTTTTGATTTCTTGTCGAGCATCACCAAGAATAAATTCTATTTGATTAGAAAATTCGCTTTCGGCAAAATACTTTTTAGGAATGTAAGCTAGATCTTCGTTTTTGTCTAAAGTATAGATTTTGCCATCTTTAGAAAGTCCTTCTGCCAAACATAAAGTTGCATATCCTGTAAAAGTTCCGATTTCTAAGATATTGTTGGGTGACATCATTTTAGAAATAATACTTAACAAACGACCTTGCAAATAACCAGAAATCATGTGTGGTTGCGTTGTCTTTTGGTAAGTCTCTTTGCGTAGTTTTTTTAGGATTTCAGGTTCGCTGGAAGCATTGGCTTCTAGATAGCGATCCATTGGTAAGTCTAACTCTTCGAAATAGCTCATTCTTCTAGATTCTTATTCAAAATTACGGAAAATAAAAATCCTACAGAAATTCTGTAGGATTTTCTTAGTATTGCTTTGTTGTAAGCTTATTTCTTCGGTGCGATGTCCATAAGTTTCATAAACTCGTCTAGCTTAGGCATAATGATGATTTCCGTTCTACGGTTCTCAGCACGTCCAGATACAGAAGCGTTGGTTGTTTTAGGATTGTACTCCGAACGTCCACCAGCTGTAATTCTGTTAGGATTAACCCCGAATTGTGTCTGAAGAACTTTAGCAACCGCAGTACCACGAAGTGCAGATAGATCCCAGTTGTCTCTCGGTACAGATGTGCTGTTAAGCGTTGCATTATCTGTATTACCTTCAATAAGAACGCTGTAAGTATCGTAGTCATTGATAACTTTCGCTACTTTTCCTAAAACTTCTTGAGCTGCAGGAAGAACTTCGAATTTACCAGTTTGGTAAAGCATTTTGTCTGATAACGAAATCATTACCACACCTTTAAGAACTTTAACATCAACATCTTGATCTGCGATATTGTCTAAAGAACGTTTTAGCTTGTTAGATAAAGCCAAGTTCAAACTATCGTTTTTAGAGTTTGTCGAAATTAATTGCTTAATGTATTTGTTAGAAGCGTTAATCTCGCCAACCAATTTATCAATGTTAGTCGAGCTTTTTCCAGAGTTGCTAAGACAAGCGTCCAAAGAGCTTTTCAGCGCATTGTTTTGTCCCATCAGCAAGTCATTTTGACTTTGAAGACCAGAGTTTTTGCTATTCAAATCTTGGATTTGTCTTTGTCTTTCGGCTGCGTCGTTGATACATTGCTGATAGTTAAGATTCAGTGCGTCGAATTGTTTTTTACTAACACACGAGGTTGCTGTAATTGTCATTGCAGCGATACCTAGAATTTTAATTAATCTCATACTGTATGATTTTAGATTTTTTCAAATTTACAAAATGCTTTTAAATAAAGGCTTATCTTTGCTATAATTATAACGTAAAACTTAGTAATAACTTTGCTTAGTTCCTTTACTTTTGGCGTATCTCTAGAGAAGTTACTTCCACAAGCGCATCAAAAAACATTCCTTTTAGCAGTTAGCGGAGGAGTTGACTCTATGGTTTTGCTGGATTTGTGCCACCAATTGCAACTTAGTTTTGAAGTCGCTCATGTTAACTATCATCTTAGAAATGAGGATTCTAACTTGGATCAAAATTTGGTCGAATCTTGGTGTGAAAAAAATAAAATAAAATTTCACCTTTATGATGTTTCTGAAAAAGATAAGCAACCCGAAAACTCCATTGAAAATTGGGCGCGCGAAATTCGGTACCGATTTTTTAAGGAAATTTTAATAAAAAATAAGCTCGATTTTTTAGTTACAGCGCATCATCTCAACGATCAATTAGAGACTTTTGTAATCAATCTTTCCAAAGCTGCTGGTCTTAAAGGCTTAAAAGGAATTCCTGAAAAGACAGAAAACATCATTCGTCCTTTGTTAGAGTTTTCGCGTGAAGAGATTGAAGTTTATGCTAAACAAAATCAAATAGAATATCGCGAAGATTATACCAATGCTGAGACTATTTTTGTTAGAAATAAAATTAGAAATCAAATAACGCCTTTGTTAAATGAGGTTAACAAAGATTTTCTTGAAAATTTTAAAACATCGATTTCTATTATTAAAGAATCGAAGGACTTCATAGATTCACAAATTGATTTTATTTTTGAAAATTTAGTCAAAGAGAATTCAGTCTTTTTAATTTTGGATAAAACTAAATTAGCCGCTCAATCTTATTTTGTTAAGTATGAAATTCTAACTCGTTTCGGATTTAATAATAAAACCGAAATTGAAAAAATCTTTGAAGCCGAAAACGGAAAGTCTTTTAAAACTAATTCTCATCATATTAAAATTGGTCGAGAAGAGCTTTTAATTCAAAGTTTAGAAAATGAGATAAAATCTGAAGAATTTGAATTAAATATTATTGAAACTGCTGATTCTGTTATTCTAAAAATGCCCGACACTTCTAAGTTTTCAGAATGGGAATTTGATGCTAAATTGATAAAACTTCCGTTGCGATTGCGACAAATGGAAACTGGCGATATTTTCTTCCCAAAAGATTTTAATGGTAAAAAGAAAGTGTCAAAATTTATAAAAGACGAAAAACTAAATATCGTAGAACGTGCCGCTGTTCGTGTTTTAGTTGATTCTGACGAGCAAGTTCTTGGTGTTTTTCCGTTACGGCAAGATCGGAGATTTTTAAAAATTTAATATTTTATATTGTTTGTTTTGAAACTTTTAATAAATGGAAGTTAATGTTAATTTATTGTATAGTGATTAACAGATTTTAATATTGGGTACAAAATTTGTATTTTCATTTTCATGACAAGATGCTTTGCCAAAATGCAATCAAATTATCGTTTAATCTTAAAAATCACAACTATGGCAGATTTTCAACCCAATATCAAGACGGATTCTAAAGTTAGAAGTCGAAAAAATCTATTGAAAATGGATATGACACCCATGGTCGATTTGGGTTTTCTATTGATTTCCTTTTTTATGTTTACAACTAATTTTAACAAACCTAATGTTGTCGACTTAAGTCTGCCGGCAACGACAGAATCACGAGGCAACGAAATTGATCTTAGTAATTCGATTACCCTTATTTTAGGCGAAAACAATCGTGTTTTTTATCATCAATTGGATCAAAAATCGTTAACGTCTGATCTATTAAAAGAAGTGTCATTTGATAAATTTGGACTTACAAATCTTATCGAACGCGCAAAGAAAGCTGCTAAAAATCCAAGTATTTTTACAGTGATTATCAAACCAACAGACGATGCTAATTACAAAAACTTTGTGGATGCGCTGGATGAGATGGCGCTTACGAAAAGTCAACATTACGGCATCGCAGATATGCGAGATTGGGAAACCAAAATCTACGATGACAAATTAAAATAGCCTTGAGAAATTCTCAAGGTTTTTTGTTTAGGAGATTATGTTTAAATTTGGAAAAAACAAAATATGTTACATTACGAAATTTCAGGAAAGGGAAGAGAGACGCTGGTCTTGTTGCACGGTTTTATGGAGAATCTTGAGATTTGGGATGATATGATTTCGCATTTATCAGATGATTTTCAGTTGGTGAAAGTTGATCTTGCTGGCTTTGGAAAATCCTCTCCGATTACAGAGATCCAAAGCATGGAATTGTTTGCTGATGAAATTAAAAAATTAACGGATCATTTAGAAATAAATAAATTTCATTTGTTAGGACATTCGATGGGAGGTTATATTAGTTTGGCTTTTGCTGAAAAATATCCTGAACTTTTGAAGAGTTTTACCTTATTTTTTTCGACTTATTTTGAAGATGATGACGAGAAGAAAAATATCCGCGAAAAAAGCTTAAGATTAATAGAAGAAAATTACAAAGCATACGTCAATGCAGGTATACCAAACTTCTTTGGTCCCGAAGCACGTCGCACTTTAAAAAATAAAATACAATTAGCTAAAGAAATTGCTTACACCGCAAATGTTGATGGCGTTTTGGCTTCACAAAAAGGTATGAAAGATCGTCCAAACAGAAAGTCGGTTTTAGAACAGTTTGATGGAACAATCCTTTTAATAGAAGGTAGATTCGATAATGCTGTTAACGCTGTTAAAACCATTTCCGAACTGCCAGAACGTGATAATATAAAAGCTTATTTGCTTGATTGTGGACACAATGGACAATGGGAAAAACCAAGTATTTGTGCCGAAATAATTAATGCTGAGTTGCTGGATGAAGAATAATCTACCCAACATTACTTCAGTACGTTTTTTTTTGGCGATTTTGGTGCTGCTTTTTCATGTTTTGCAATTTGCAGAGAAAAGAGGTTTTCCAAGTAACACCGAATGGGCAATTTTTGGAAAAGGAACAGAAGCTGTTTTTGCATTTTTTTCATTAAGTGGATTTTTGATAATCAGGAATCTTTATCTCGAAAAGAAAAATACAGGAACAGTATCAATAAAACAATTTTATAAACGAAGAATATTTAGAATTTTTCCGTTGTATTATTTTGTATTGTTTTTTGGTTTGCTTTACTATAACTACATTTTACCTAGTTTTGGATTTGAGTACGAGCGACATTACTCCTATTTACAAGCATTTTTTTTAGGTGGAACTTTCTTTTCTAATGTTTTAAGAACTTATGAGCCAGGTGGTATTATAGAGGTTTTGTGGTCAATTGGGATAGAAGAACAGTTTTATCTGTTAATTGCACCTTTTTTCTTGTTGTTTTCAAAACATAAAGTAGTATGGTTTTTAGCTATTTTTAGTATTGTATATTTTGTACTTTATAATTTTGATATTGTTGAATTATTAAAGAAATACGCATTGTATTTTTACTATTTTTCGGTGAGTGGGTTATTTGCAATATTTGTAGTCAATAATCCAAATTTTAATTTTCCGAATTGGATTAAATTTTTAATATATGCTATTGTTATATTTTATTTTTCATCTAATTGGATACTAGAAAATACCTCAGAGTGGATATATCAACTAATAAGTGTTTTATTGTTTCCTTTATTAATTGTTAGTTTAATTGCGAAACCAATTCCTTTTTTAGAAAATAAAACTTTAAAATATTTTGGAAAAATTTCTTATGGTATATACATGCTTCATGCTATTGCTTTGCAAGTTGTAGGTTTCGTAGTTTTAAAATTTATACCTTATCAGACAATAGATTCTAGAGTTTTTATTTTAATTTTTATTATCGCTAATATTGCGATGACGCTCTTATTTGCGCATTTATCTTATCAATATTTTGAAAAATTTTTTCTAAAACTAGGCAATAAAAAAGAGGACTAAAAATCCTCTTTTTCTATTATATTTTTAAAATCTTCGATTGTGTGTTCAATATTTTTGAGATACTTGCCGCCTGATGCATTAATGTGTCCGCCACCATTAAAATACTTTCTAGCAAACTGATTGGTGTCAACATCATCTTTGGAACGGAACGATATTTTAATAAAATCCTCATACAAATCTTCCATAAAAAAGGAAGCCATTTTGGTTCCTGCGATGCTTAAACCATAGTTAACGAAACCTTCTGTATCACCTTTTTCGAAACCAAGAGATTTTAGCTCTTCACGTTTTAGCCAAAGTATTGCGACTTTTCCGTCCTTAACAACTTCAATTCTTCCCAATACAAGAGATAAAAGATTTAACCTAGAAATAGTGTTATTGTCCCAAGTATTGCTAGTGATTTTTGCAGGATCAGCACCTTTCTCGATGAGGTTGGCAACAATTCGGTGTGTTGTCGCACTTGTAGATCGGAACCTGAAACCGCCCGTATCAGTCATAATTCCTGTGTAAAGACATTCCGCAATATCTTGATTAACAACGTTTTCTTCTCCTAAAGCTTCGATGAAATGATAAACCATCTGGCAAGTTGCAGGGACGCTAGTATCAGAATATACAAAATCAAAATTCTCTGGCATTTGATGATGATCGATAAGGATTTTTTTAGCGTGTGATTTTCTTACCCATTCTCCAATAACGCCAGCTCGCGCAGTAGCATTATAATCAAGACAAAATACAACATCTGCGTTATACAGAGCTTTTCCAGCTATTTTTCTTTTATACTCGCTGATAACAATTTTCTTTGCATCGGGCATCCATTTTAGGAATTTTGGAAAATCGTTGGGTGTAAGAACTGTTGCTTCGATACCTTTAGTTTTTAAAAAATGATAAAGTCCAAGGCTAGAACCCACCGCGTCGCCGTCAGGATTATGATGCGTCGTGATAACGATGTTGTGGTCTGGTGTTAATAGTTTTGTGATTTCAGAAAGTTCTTGGGGACTAAACATGTTTTAAAATTCTATTTTTTTGAAGGCTCAAATGTAAGGAAATTTGATGGGATGTCAGAAGTCAGATTGGTTTAGGATTTAAAATTAGAATTTACATTTTAATATCCTTAACTTTGCAAATCTTTAAAGAATTAAATAAATGCATAGAGCAGGTTTTGTAAATATAGTTGGTAAGCCAAATGCAGGTAAATCTACACTTCTTAATCAATTGATGGGAGAGAAGTTGGCGATTGTAACGCAAAAGGCGCAAACCACCAGACATAGAATTTTCGGAATTTATAATGAAGACGATTTGCAAATCGTTTTCTCGGACACGCCAGGTGTTCTCGATCCTAAATATGGGCTTCAGGAGAAGATGATGGATTTTGTAAAAGAAAGTCTTCAAGATGCTGATGTTTTCCTTTTTATCGTAGATGCGATGGATAAAGAAGAACCATCAGAATTTTTGATTGATAAATTAAATAAAATTCCGGTTCCTGTTTTATTATTATTAAATAAAGTCGATCTTAGTAACCAAGCCGAGTTGGAAACAAAAGTAGAGTATTGGCATAACAAAATCCCGAAAGCGGAGATTTTGCCAGTGTCAGCGCTTAAAGCTTATAATACAGAATATATTCTTCCTAAATTAAAATCGCTTTTACCAGAAAATCCACCGTATTACGATAAAGATCAATTTACAGATAAATCGGAGCGTTTTTTCGTTAATGAATGTATCCGTGAAAAAATCCTTTTGAACTACGATAAAGAAATCCCATATTCTGTTGAAGTGGTGACGGAAATTTTTAAAGAAAAAGAAGGCGTTATCTTAATCGACTCAATAATCTATGTGGAGCGTGATTCTCAAAAAGGAATTATCATTGGTCATAAAGGCGATGCAATAAAGAAAGTGGGGACAGAAGCGCGTGTAGATTTGGAGAAGTTTTTCGGTAAAAAAATCCATCTTAATCTTTTTGTAAAAGTTAAAAAAGATTGGCGTAAAAATGAACGCGATCTTAAAAATTTCGGTTATAGATAGGCTTTTTGAAACTTATTTTATAGATTTGAACTAAACACATACTAATGAAACTGATTTCTTCCGAAAATAATCCAAGCTTAGTAAATATAGCAGCATTAATTTTGCGTGTTTTTGCAGGAGCTTCGATGTTGTCGCATGGTTATCCAAAATTAGAAAAACTGATGTCTAATGGTGATATTCAGTTTATGGATTTTTTGGGGCTTGGTCCAATCATAACTTTGGTGCTAGTAGTATTTGCAGAAGTTATATGTTCTGTTTTGCTAATTCTAGGGCTTTTAACAAGAGTTGCTAGTGTTATATTAATAGTTACAATGCTAGTTGCAATCTTTGTGGCACATGGTGCCGATCCGTACGCTGTTAAAGAAATGGCGGTACTTTATTTCGTTATGTATCTTGTCATCCTTCTCATAGGACCTGGCAAGTTTTCAATAGATGAATTATTTACAAAAAAAGAAATTCGTTACTAACTGGTAACGAATTTTTTATTTTTGGGCACAACTTCCAAAAACAGCGTCGGCGCCATAATAGAAAACGGCTAGCCAAACGAGACCTTTCGCTGTAAAAAATATCAAACCACCAATACCAACTCTTTTGAACCAAAGTTTTAGTTTAGAATTTTTGTTCTCGTTTTCCATCATATTAATTTCTGCAAATTTATAAGATGATTTTCATTTAAACAATATTATTTAGATTTATTATAAATAATTTAACAAACGCTTGTTAGTTTAGGTTTAATCCCATCATTATTGAGTTTTTGAATATTTTTAAATTAAATTTCAGTCTTTCCAAACATGATATTTGTTAGGATTTGAAAATTATTGTATATCTTTAGCATCAGACAAATCAAAATATATAATGAATACAAGAGACCAATTTTCAATTCAGAAATCATTGGAAAATTTAGGAATCAATGCTACTAACTTAGGAAGTTCTACAGGTGTTGATTTTTTTGCAACAGGAGAAGTAATTAAAAGTCAATCGCCGACAGATGGTCAAGAGATTGCGAGTATCACAACAAGTTCTGAAGCAGATTATAATAAAGTTATCGAAAAAGCAGAGAAGGCATTTTTAGAATTTAGAATGATTCCTGCTCCTAAAAGAGGCGAGATTGTTCGTCAATTCGGAGAAAAACTAAGACATTACAAAGACGATTTAGGAAAACTTGTTTCTTACGAAATGGGTAAATCTTTGCAAGAAGGATTGGGCGAAGTACAAGAGATGATCGACATCTGCGACTTTGCAGTAGGACTTTCTAGACAACTTCATGGTTTTACAATGCACTCGGAAAGACCTGGTCATCGTATGTACGAGCAATATCATCCCCTAGGAGTAGTTGGTATTATTTCGGCGTTTAATTTTCCAGTAGCAGTTTGGAGTTGGAATACGGCACTAGCGTGGATTGCTGGTAATGTTTGTATTTGGAAGCCATCGGAAAAGACACCTTTGTGTGCGATTGCTTGTCAAAATATTATTGCAGAAGTTATCAAAGAAAACAACTTGCCAGAAGGTATTTCTAACCTTTTAGTGGCGGATCACGTTATCGGTGACAAAATGGTAAATGATAAAAAAGTGGCTCTTATTTCTTTCACTGGTTCGACGAGAGTTGGTCGTGAAGTTAACAAAAATGTCGCAGCTCGTTTTGGGAAGAGTATTTTGGAATTAGGTGGAAATAACGCAATTATCATTTCTGATAAAGCAGATTTGGATATGAGCATTATCGGCGCTGTATTTGGCGCTGTTGGTACCGCTGGACAACGTTGTACATCGACTCGTCGTTTGATTATTCATGAAGATGTTTATGATGAGGTTAAAGACCGATTGGTAAAAGCTTATGGACAATTAAAAATCGGAAATCCGTTAGATCAACACAATCACGTTGGACCACTTATCGACAAGCAAGCGGTTAATCAATATTTAGAATCGATTGAAAAATGTAAAGCTGAAGGCGGCAACTTTGTTGTTGAAGGTGGCGTGTTAGAAGGAGCGGACTACGAAAGTGGCTGTTATGTGAAACCTTGTATTGCTGAGGTTCAAAATTCTTATAAAATCGTTCAACATGAGACTTTTGCGCCGATTCTTTATTTAATTAAATATAAAACTTTAGAAGAAGCAATTGCTTTGCAAAATGATGTTCCGCAAGGATTGAGTTCTGCGATTATGACACAAAGTCTTCGCGAATCCGAATTATTTTTGTCACAAGCTGGATCTGACTGTGGTATTGCAAACGTTAACATCGGAACTTCTGGAGCAGAAATCGGTGGTGCTTTCGGTGGCGAAAAAGAAACTGGTGGCGGACGCGAAAGTGGCTCTGACGCTTGGAAGTATTATATGAGACGTCAAACAAATACCATCAATTATTCTACAGGTCTACCATTAGCGCAAGGCATTAAATTCGACTTGTAAAAACATCACACCTAAACTTAAAAATATTACCAAATCAAAATACAAAAATTAATATGAGTACAATTACAGCTAACGAAGTGAAAGAAGTTTTGGGAAGGCATATTTTGGCTGACGGCTTCGATTTTGTAATGGATTACGAAAAATCTCATGGTTCTTGGATTGTTGACCGTTTGACTGGAAAAGAGTATCTCGATATGTTTTCGATGTTTGCTTCGGCGTCTATCGGATACAACCATCCTTATGTCTTGCAAAGAGCAGAATGGCTGGGCAAAATGGCAGTTTATAAACCAACACTTAGTGATGTGTATTTACAAGAATATGCGGACTTTATGGAGGTTTTTGAGCGTGTTGCCATCCCCAAAGAGTTAGAATATTGTTTCTTTATCGAAGGTGGCGCTTTGGCAGTAGAAAATGCTTTGAAAGCGGCTTTTGACTGGAAAACGAGACGTAACTGGCAAAAAGATATTAAAACTGAAGGAAGCATTGCAATCCATTTCAAACAAGCTTTTCACGGTAGAAGTGGTTATACGTTATGTTTGACAAATACCTCGGATCCACGTAAATATCAATATTTCCCGAAGTTTGAGTGGCCAAGAATTATCAATCCGAAAATCAATTATCCAATAACTGACGAAGGCATGGAAGAAACGATGAGAAATGAAAGTTTAGCATTGTTAAATATTGAAGAAGCGATTTTGACAAATCCTGATAAAGTAGCTTGTGTCATTATCGAACCTATCCAAGCGGAAGGCGGCGACAACCATTTCCGTGATGAGTTCTTTATTGAATTAAGAAGAATCTGTGATGATAATGACATTCTTTTAATTTTTGATGAAGTGCAAACTGGTATCGGAATGACAGGAACAATGTGGGCTTTCCAACAATCGAGCATCAATCCAGATATTATCACATTCGGGAAGAAAACGCAAGTTTGCGGAATCCTTGCTAATAAGGATAAAATGAATATGGTAGAACACAATGTTTTTACAGAAAGCTCTCGTATTAATTCGACTTTTGGCGGTAATTTTATTGATATGCTACGTTTCCAATTGGTTTTGGAAGTTATCGAACAAGAAAATTTGATCGAGTATTCTAAGAAAGCTGGAGATTATTTATTAAATGGTCTTAAAGCTTTGGAACAAAAATTCCCAGAAGAGGTTTTTGCAGCAAGAGGTAAAGGATTAATGTGTGCATTTGATCTTAAAGATGGCGAAACGAGAAGTTGGTTACAGTCAAAACTTTATGATGAAGGTGTAATTATCTTAACTTGTGGCGATCAATCTTTGCGCTTTAGACCGCATCTTAACGTTAAAGTAGAGGAGTTGCAAATTGTTTTAGATAAAATTGAGAAAATTTTAACAGAAAAATAATTGTAAAATATTTGTTGTTTTGTTTCTAATTTTGTAATTTTAAGAATAGAAAATTAAATGAAGTTGAATAAAAATTACATTTTATGAATGTTATAACAAAAGTTTCGGTATTCGAAAGTAGTAATCAGCAGGAGATACAGCTAATAAAATCCAAACTGGAAGCTGCTGGTATAGAGAGTGAGGTTGATAACAGTTATTTGTCTTTTATGAGTACACCAACTGCAACCAATATGATGTTGAAAGTGGATCTGAGAGAAGAACCCAGAGCTTTCGAAATAATTGATGCTTATTTACAAGAGAACCAAAAATAATTTCATATTTTAAATTTTACGTTTTACAGAAATCGAGGTTCTTTACGGGTCTCGATTTTTTTATGTTTATTTTTTTAGCATTATTAAAACTTAAAAAAATAAAATACTTTCGATAAAATTGAAAATGATTTCTGTAAAAAATTTTTAAAAATGATTTGTAGATGTATTCAAAATCATAAATTAGTTTCACCTAAATTTTTAGTAAGAAAAAATGGATTGCTATTATTTTTTGTTTGATAACAATTATTATCTCTGGTTGGTTTGTAAGTAATCAAATTGGACCTTTGGACATTCCATCGAATAAAAATGATCAATATGCCGCGAAACAAAAATGGGAAATTAATGAACGAACAGATATTGATAAATGTGAAGAAACTGTTTTAATAAACCGCATAGATGCTGGCAGAGCCTTAAGAAGAGAAGTTGCAGCACAGGCTTTTGAAAAGCAAGTTTTCGCTATGTTTGTGATTGTTATGCAAATTGTAATATTGATTGTCGTAAGTCTAATGCCAAGAAAAGTCGAAAATGTCTAAAAACGAGAAGTATGAAAATTAAAAAATATGTAGGTCTATTGTTAGTAGTTATGACTTTTGGTTTGTATTCTTGTCAATCAAATTCTAGTTTAGAAGATGGAAATCTTAATATGGAATTACTTAATCTTAAAGATTTTAATGCTAAAAAATATTATGCTAAATCGATGAAAGCAGAATGATCTGACTTCCATAAACAATACAAAGCTGGCGTTTCTCCCATTTATTTTTTTCAATCAAAAGCTGATACGATACATGTTACGGGAAGCAATTTTAGAAAGGGAAAGCCTTATGCGACTATGTATCTCAAATGTGGTTCTGGCGGGATGAATTTTTGGGCGGATGATTTTAACTTGAGTTTTTTCAAAAATTTAAAGTTTGTAGATGTTAGCGCAATTACTGATCTGGATAATAATCTTTTGATGTTAGCATCTACAGAAGATAATTTGAAAAAAACTGAAGTTGCAACTTTTGTAATAGCGATGGATAAACAATACGGTAAAGCTGATCTAAAAGTTATATCACATCAATATTATGATACTGAAATTAGAAAATGGATTTTGAAAGATCGAATTATAACTTTAATTTCATCAGGAAATTTTCATAAAATTGATGACAATAATTTATCCGAAACTCAGAAAGAATATATTTTGAAAAAACTTGAATCTCCTAATACAGAAGCAAGTCTTTATATCACAAAAAAAGATTATGAAGATGTTTTTAAACAAATGTCAACAAAAATGAGCTTCGTAGTAGGCTTTGAATAAAAAATCCCTAAACTAAAATGTTTAGGGATTTTTTGTGGAGAATATCGGACTCGAACCGATCACCTCAACGCTGCCAGCGTTGCGCTCTAGCCAGATGAGCTAATCCCCCAAATTAGAAATATTGGACGCTAAAGTAAGCAAATTTTTGTTAATATAGAGCAAGATGATTTCCAGTTAAATTTTACTGAATGGCTTTTACATATAAACCCTTTTTTTATTCGTATTTTTCTACTTTATCCGTTTCGTTATATAAATCATGATCTAATAAATAACCATTACCATTTATTATTTCGCCACAATTTTGCGGTATATTATTTTTGTCAAAACATGATTGTATATTCATCAGTTTTCCATTTTCATATAATCTCTCGATATAAAGAGTAGCATTTTTATGATACCATTTCCATAATCCGATCATTTTATCATTTTCTAAAGTTCCAGTTCCCATAAATTCTTCTGTATCAAAATAAAATTTCCAAACACTATTTTGTTTATCATCTTTAAATTCTCCAATCTGATGAAGTTTTCCATTTGCGTTATAATGTTTCCAAATACCAGTCATTTTATTATCTGAAAATTTTCTTCCTGACAATTAATGTTTGTCTTTGTACATTTTCCATTTTCCTTGTTTTAGATTATTTTTCAGATGTGCGGTTTTCATTTTATTATCTTCATTAATTACTACTTTACTTTGACAAGAAATAACAAAAAATATAATTAATACTGGTGTAATTTTTTTTTATTGCATAATGCTTAAATGTAAATTTTAATTAACGTAAAATTTTTGACAACATTAACATAAAAAAGTGGGCTCAACAAACTAAACTTTAGCTTTTTTCGTTATATTTGGGATGTGTAAAAGATCTTTAATGAAAAGGTTAGTCTATATTTTTATTGCTTCTGTGACTTTGTATTCTTGTTCGACTTCGAAAAATGTAAGTCGATCCAATTACAAATCGTCTGCTTCTTCCAAGTCCAATGTTAATCTAAAAAAATATACCTCTAACAATACTTCTCAAGTCTCTGGTGAACGTAATGATGTTGTTAAAGATGCACAACAATATCTTGGTGTACCTTATAAATATGGCGGTAATACCAAAACTGGTTTTGACTGTTCTGGTCTTGTAACCAAGGTTTTTGAAGATAATAGTTACAAATTACCACGTCGTTCTTCTGACCAAGCTGACATTGGATCTTCGATTCGTGTGGAGGAAGTTAAACCTGGAGATTTGCTTTTTTTTGCAACCGCAGGTGGCAGAAATGTTTCGCATGTTGGGATTGTCAATAATATCGAAAACAGTGGCGAAATCAAGTTTATTCATGCTTCTACAAGCAAAGGTGTGATTATTTCGTCCCTTAATGAAGCTTATTGGAATAAAGCTTTTCTTTTTGCGCGTAGCGTACTTTAAATTTACTATTTTTGCGATTATCTTAGCGTGAGGGCGAAGCACATTGTCGGAGCTCTTTCTTGTGGTGGCTAAGCGAAGCAGAAGCTAGCACAAGAAAAGCGACTGTGCGTAGACCGACCCGCTTGTTTTTTGGCGATTGCATTTGCTGTTGACAAAAACATAGGGACACGCCCAAAATTGTATTAAATAAAGTAAATATAAAACTATGTCTTTACAGGAATTAAAAGAAACGATTGAAAAAGTATGGGAAAATAGAGAACTTCTAAAAGATTCTCAATACACCGATGCGATTAGAAATGTTGTTGAAAAACTAGACCTAGGAGAGCTTCGCGTTGCAGAACCTACTAGCAACGGATGGCAAGTTAACGAATGGGTGAAAAAAGCAGTTGTACTTTATTTCCCGATCCAAACGATGGAAACGATCGAGGTTGGACCATTCGAATTCCATGATAAAATCCCGTTAAAGAAAAATTACGCTGAAAAAGGTGTTAGAGTAGTGCCTCACGCGATTGCAAGACACGGAAGTTTTGTTGCTAGTGGTGTTATTATGATGCCGTCTTACGTTAACATCGGTGCTTACGTAGATAGCGGAACGATGGTGGACACTTGGGCTACAGTTGGTAGTTGTGCGCAAATCGGTAAGAATGTTCACCTTTCTGGTGGTGTTGGTATTGGTGGCGTTTTAGAGCCTTTACAAGCTGCACCAGTTATCATCGAAGACGATTGTTTTATCGGATCTAGATGTATTGTTGTAGAAGGTGTACATGTGGAGAAAGAAGCGGTTTTGGGCGCAAATGTTGTATTAACGGCTTCTACTAAAATTATTGATGTGACTGGTCCGGAACCAATCGAGATTAAAGGTCGTGTGCCTGCACGTTCTGTAGTGATCCCAGGAAGTTATACCAAGCAATATCCAGCTGGCGAATATCAAGTGCCTTGCGCGTTAATCATCGGTCAAAGAAAAGAGTCGACAGACAAAAAAACTTCTCTTAACGATGCATTGCGTGAGAACAATGTTGCTGTTTAGAATTTGATTTTTTTAAAAATTAATAACCAAATCTTGAAAACCAAATTCCTAAATTTTATCTCAAATCCTAAGTATATTGGGATTATCTATATTATTGTAAGTGTTGCGTCTGCTTTGTCAAAATACAAAAGAGGACCTAGCGCTTACAATAACTATTTGATTTTTAAAAACGTGTTTTTTAATACGTTAAAGGAGCGGAATCTGTATGCGCATTATCCCGACTTATATTTTGATTGCAATCATTATGGGATTATTTTTAGTGCGTTGATTGCGCCTTTTGCAATTATGCCAGATTGGATGGGCATCACCTTATGGAATGTCGCCAATACTTTGGTCTTTCTTTTTGCTGTCAAAAGCTTACCATTTGCTTCAAAAAATAAAGCTTTTTTTCTGTGGCTTTGTTTGCAAGAATTTATTACAGCTTCGGTTAGTTTGCAGTTTAATGTTGCATTGACGGGACTTTTGATACTTTCTGCAACCTATATTTATAAAGAAAAAGAAGTGAAATCAGCTTTAGCGATAGCGATTGGTGTTTTTGTGAAAATCTATGGCATTGTAGGGCTTTCCGCTTTTTTCTTTATTAAAAACAAACTTAAATTCATTTTAGCTTTGGGGGTGTTTTGTATTTTATTTTTTATAATTCCGATGGCGTATTCATCACCACATTTTGGGGTGCAAGCTTATATTGATTGGTTTACAGAGCTTAAACTTAAAAACGGTCATAACCAAGTGCTAGACAGTTATCAAGATATTTCTGTTATGGGATTGGTGCGCAGACTTTTACAAGATGCGAACATTTCTAACCTAACATTTTTGGCGGTTGGTTTGCCGTTGTTTGCGTTGCCTTATATCAGGATTAAACAATATCAGCATCTTGCTTTTAAACTTTTAATTTTAGCGTCAACTCTATTATTTACGGTGTTATTTAGTTCTGGATCAGAGTCGCCAACTTATATTATTGCAGTTCCGGGTGTTATGATTTGGTTTTTAATTCAGAAAGAGAAAAAGCCGATTGATATTGCATTACTAGTTTTTGTTTTGTTATTGACATGTTTTTCAAACTCAGATTTGTTTCCAAAGTTTATAAAAGAGAATTATATTTTTAAATATTCTTTAAAGGCTTTACCGTGTACAGTTGTTTGGTTAAGAATTATTTACGAGTTGATGACCAGAAATTTTGAAACCGATTATAAAGTAACATCATGAAGCAGGTTAGCATCGTTATACCCGCCTATAATGAAGAAGGCAATCTCGAAAAGATTTTCCATGAAATTGATTTGGTTTTTAGCAACTTACCGAATTATCAATACGAAATAATCTTTGTTAATGATGGAAGTCGCGATAATACACAAGCCGTTTTAGAAGATTTGGCATCCAAACATGCAGAGGTCAAATACATTGAATTTTCTCGAAATTTTGGGCATCAGTTTGCTGTTAAAGCTGGACTAGACGAAGCCGAAGGTCAATTGGTGATTTCTATGGATGCCGACCTACAACATCCGCCACGACTTCTTCCCGAAATGATTAAAAAATGGGAAGACGGTTATGATTTGGTGTATACGATTAGAAAATATCCCAAAGAAATTTCATTTTTTAAAAAGAAAACTTCCAATTTTTTCTATAAAATCTTAAGCTCTTTATCGGATGTCGAACTAGAAAAAGGAAGTTCGGATTTTCGATTGATGGATCGCAAAGTAGTTGACAGTATGAAAACCATGAGCGAATCCGACGTTTTTCTTCGTGGGATGGTCAAATGGATGGGTTTTCGACAATATGCTATCCACTTCGAAGCAGACCAACGCTTTACTGGTAGTAGTAAATACGACCTTAATAAAATGCTAAAATTTGCATTTACAGGAATAACATCTTTTAGTGTAAAACCTTTATACATGGCGGCTTATCTTGGATTTTTCTTCTCAGGAATCTCCTTGCTTTATATTCCGTATGTCATTTATGCTTTTATTGCAAAAACCGAAATCTCTGGTTGGGCATCGCTCATTATGACCATCGTGTTTTTCGGTGGTGTACAGCTTATTATCCTTGGTATCATCGGGAGTTATCTCGGCAAGATGTTCAAACAACTAAAACAAAGACCAACCTATATTATTAGGTCAAAAAACTTCTAAGCATGGTTTTACTTAGTTTCGATATTGAAGAATTTGACATGCCTTTAGAATATAAAGGTCAGATATCATTCGAACAACAAATACAAATTTCCAGAGATGGGACAATTGCCATTTTGGATTTATTAAAAAAACATAAAGTCAAAGCGACTTTTTTCTCGACGGTTGTTTTTGCAGAGAATAATCAAGATCTTATCAAACGTCTTTTAGATGAAGGACACGAGTTGGCAAGTCATACTTGGTACCATTCAGATTTTAAAAATGAACATCTTAAAAGTTCTCGAGAACGTCTGTCGGAGCTTTTCGATACTGAAGTTGTTGGTCTTCGTATGCCGCGCATGAGTCCAGTTGATGAAGAGGAAGTGCGTGCGGCGGGTTATACGTACAATTCGTCGATTAATCCGACCTATTTGCCAGGTCGTTACAATAATTTTGGTGTTAGTAAACGTTATTTTACTAAAAAAGATGTGGTACAACTGCCTGCTTCGGTCTCTCCTAATTTTCGAGTGCCTTTGTTTTGGTTGAGTTTTCATAATTTTCCAGAGTTTATCTACCGTTATTTAGCTAAGAGAAGTTGGAAGGATAATGGCTATCTCAATATTTATTTTCATCCTTGGGAATTTGCGGATATCAAAAATCCTGAATTTAAATTGCCTAACTTTACGACAAAAGATACAGGAAAAGTGATGATCGAAAAGTTTGATTCGTTTCTCACTTGGCTTGACAAAAACAAGCGAAAATACTGTACAATAAAGGATTTTGTTGATATTATAAATTAATCAGATTTTGAAAATCGCATACGACGCCAAACGTTTTTTTAATAACACTTCGGGACTGGGCAATTACTCGCGCGACCTTGTGAGGATGTTATCAGAGTTTTTTCCTGAGAATAAATATGTGCTTCTTGCAAAACGTGAAAATGAACGTGGCAAAGCGATTCTTGAAAATCCGTCGGTAAGTTTTAGTCCAATTTCGAAAGAAAATATGGCGCGACAATTCAAGATGGGGAAGGATGCGCAGAATCTCGGTGTAGATATATTCCATGGTTTATCGGGCGAATTACCTTTAAAATGGAATAAAAAACCAATCAAAAAAATTGTAACCATTCATGATTTAATTTTTGTTCATTATCCTAAATTCTATTCTTTTTTTGATCGTAAAATTCACTTTTGGAAATTTAAAAAAGCGGCACATTCGGCTGATAAAATCATCGCCATTTCGGAACAAACAAAAAAGGATGTCATCGAAATGTTAAAAGTCCCAGCCGAAAAAGTATTTGTCGTGTACCAAGGTTGTCATGCGGCTTTCAAAACCGAAAAGTCGCAAGAAGAGCTTAACACGGTCAAATCAAAATACAATCTTCCAGAACGATTTGTGTTAAATGTTGGTACAATAGAAGAGCGTAAAAATCTTTTTACCGTCGTTAGAGCTTTGCAAAATACAGATATTCCGTTGGTTATTGTTGGACGAAAAACCAAATATGCAGACCAAATTTTAAACTTTATTAAAAAAGAAAACATGGAAGCGCAAGTTCAGTTTTTGGAAGGCGTTTCGATGGAGGAGTTGGCTTGCATTTATCAATTGGCGGATATTTTTGTGTATCCAAGTTTGTTCGAAGGTTTTGGAATTCCTATTATCGAAGCACATTTTTCTAAAACTGCTGTTATCACCAGCAACCTAAGTTGTCTGCCCGAAGCTGGCGGAAAGGATGCGGTCTATGTTAATCCGCTTAATGTGAAAGACATCAAAGCAAAGATTAATTTCCTTTGGGACAACGAATCCGAAAGACAACGCCGCGCCGAAAAATCCTATGAGTTTGCTCTTGCCAACTTTAGCGATGAAAAAGTCGCTAGCGATGTGATGAAGGTTTATCACGAGGTTTTGTTATCTAAGTAGATTTTTTTACTGTTAATTTTCAAATTTTTAAGTATAAAATTAAAGTCTATTCTATTTTAATAAAGAAGGATATCGCTTTCTTTTACTAAATACTATTACTAATTTTTAAAATTTTAGCAGTTTAATAAGTCAATTGACGTTCTGCAAAGAAGTGTTGGCGTTATCGATAGAAGTGTTGACGTTCTGGATACAAATGACAGGGTGTTGTATCAAAATTTTGAGGTTCTCGATGCCAAGTTTGGGGTTCGACACGTCAAAATCGACCTTGTAGTAGCGGAAGTTTGTCGTCCATAAGCCCAACGGAATACTACAGAACCTCATCACATGGGTAAAGAACGTCAACAGAAGTGTATTTTATAGGATAATATGGCTTGGGAAGATGTTGATTGTGCTTCCAAGGCTTGTGGGATATGTAAAGCGCCCGAAGCTTTAGCTTCGGGCGCCCCTATTATCAGTATTAGGTTGTTGGCGGAGTCTCTTGTGGCGTTCTTGTGAAGAACTGCTTTAGCTCGTTAACCTTCACTTCATAACCCGGCGTGTTAGTCCCTTGTTTGTAATTGCTGTAGTCATAATCTGTAAGCGCAGCCTGATAGTTGTCGTAGTCGTGGAGGATTTTCGCATTTTGTAGATTGGTTGCTACCGCTAGCAATCTTGCTATAAGTCCTTCGTAGACTAGGCGTGAGTTATAGTCTTTATCAAACTCTGCCCAGTCCACATCTGTGGCACTTAGTTGAGGGGTATTCTTGTTAAAATCGGCTACTTTGTTAACAAAAAGTTTGTTCTGCTCGTTTATGCTACCATATTTTTTGCGATCCTCAGCCGATAGGTTAACTTGTATGTCTTGTAGAGCAGTCTCTAGCGCGGTAAGCGCATCTTGTGCATCGGTGATTTTGGCAGCTGTTAGATGTGTGTTGTTAAGGTTAGTTAGTCCCATAATGTTGTGTTTTAGATGGTTGATAATTTACTATGAAGTATGTCTAAGTTAAGAATATTTCATATACAAATGATAAATCTCATGTTTTTTTTTTTTTTTTTTAAGTGAGGAAAGGCTTTATCTTGGCGATGTTAAAAACCGTTAAAAATAAAAGATGAGAAAAAAATTACAAATGTTATGTCTAGGTCTACTTCTTATAGGGGGACTTATGATAAGTTGTAGAACAGACACTATGTTGGAAAATAATGAATCTGCTAGTCTAAGGTCAAAATTGGTTTCTAAGAGCATATCTTTGCAAGAAAGTATCCACAGAACTAAATTAATACCATTGTTGGAAGATACATGACAAAGACTAAAACATCAAAGCAAGGCTGGGACTAATGATAGTCTTATTATTGACACAGATCATGTCATTTATATTGAGAATGGACCTAATTATCATACCTATACTTTTAGAGTTATTGATAATGAAAATCCTAAAATTCTTAGTAATTTGGTGTTAACCCCTCTGCCAGATGGGAGTTATAAGCAACTAATGTTTTCGTATAATTTTTCTAGTGACGAACTTGAAAGATTACGACAAAAATTACCTGTTGACCCCAAAGGAAAAGTCCATATCTATGACATAGGAAATACAACTATTGTTAATAAAGGATGTATCTATGCTGAAGAAACGATATGGCATGAATGTAGTGAGGGTATTCATGATCGACAAAATCTAAATGATTGGGGAAACTGTAAAGCTGCTGTTCCTCCAAAAGTATATACCATAAGTTACTGGAGTTGTGGATCCGAAGGTACAGGTGGTGGCGGTGATGGTACAGGTAGTGGTGGCGACAATGGTGGTGGTACTGGAGGCTCTACTGGCTGCGAAGCCGAAGCTTTTGAAAACCCAACTGATCCAACAAGTGGTAATGGACCTTGTGGAGGAGGCGTAATTACAGAGCCAAATGTTGGGGTAAATGAAAGCCAATGTTTTAAAATTAAGAAAAAGTTCAGAAATCCGAGATTCGTAGAGAAATATGACAAGATTAATAAACCTGAAATCTTTGACCTAGACCACGAGACAGGGGCTTTTGAAAGATATCCTCCAAAGGAAAATAATCTTCCGTCCGGATTTGTAGATGTTGAAAACTATCCGGGGACAACTAATATGGATTTGCCTGTGGATAAAAGTGGTATAGTAGGACTAATGCATTCTCATAATAATGAAGACAGTACAGGAAATCATCCAGTAAAAATATTTTCTCCCACAGATATCAGAACGTTTATTAACCATCTTATGCCACAAGCAAATAGCTATACTGGTAGCTATACCAATGCCTATTCTGTTGTTACCACCTCCAACGGAAACTATATGTTGCAATATAACAATAACTCTTGGCCAGGTTCTGTAAGTCGTGATACCAAAGCAATATGGCAGACTTGGTATGAAAATCAATATAATAGGTTGACAATAGATGAATTAATGAATCCTTCAATAGTTGAAAAAATTTTCACCCAATTTATTAAAGAAATTGTTAATATTGATGGTTTAGAAATTTATAAAATTACCAGTAGTTCGGCTTCAAAACTTGAATATAACGGAAAAAATAATCCAGTAATTTCAACACCTTGTCCATAAAAATAAAATACAGATATATGAAAAATAATATAATAGGAATTCTCTTACTTTTTGGGTTTGTAAATTGTAAATCACAAACCTTATCGCTTCGTCCAACCTCATATGAAATAATTGAAGGCTCTTATGAAAAGGATATTAACAATGAGCTTTCAGCTTATACAGGAACTTGGATAGGAACTTGGAATAATAAAAAAATATCTATTACATTTAAGAAAATTACAAATCATTATGATTCTTCTTTAAAGTATTATAAGGATTATCTTGTTGGAAAATTTAAGGTGATAGATAATATAGGAAATGTATTATTCGATAACTCAACACTTATTGATAATAATGCAAAAATAAATGGTATTAACTTTAGGAGATACAATACTAAATATTCATTAGTATATATTGATAAGGATCTTTGTGGAATAACAGGTGATATTGCAATAAATTTTACAGATTCTACAAAAACAAAATTACAATGGACATATTCTAAAGATAATGACTGGATAGATACTGATTGTTTTTATTGGGGAAAACCTGCCTCCGAGAGACCAGACCCTCTACCTCATAATATTGTATTATCTAGACAAAACTCAGTCAAAGAGCCACCTGTTGTAATAGTGCCGAAGAAGTAATAAGCTTACCATAAAAGAGGCTGTCTCAAAAGTGAGATAGCCTTTTTTCATAAAAAAGAGACTGTCCTTTTGAGACAGTCTCTTTTAATTTTTAATAAACACGTTGTCCAAAAATCGCAGAACCAACACGAACAGAATTGGCACCACATTCGATGGCGAGAGGGAAGTCATCACTCATTCCCATTGACAAAACGTCTAATTTTTTCTGTATCGACAATTGGTCAAACAATCTTTTTAAGAACAAAAATTCTCTTTTGACTTGTTCTTTATCATCTACAAAACTTGCCATTCCCATCAAGCCTACAATTTCAATATTTGGAAATTCACCTTGAAGATATTTTAGAAATAATTCTTTAGCTTCTGAAACTTCAAAACCTGTTTTGGTATCTTCTTCAGCGATTTTAACTTGAAGAAGAACTTTTATTGTGCGTTCGTTTTTCTCAGCTTGTTTGTTGATTTCACTAAGTAATTTTTCGCTGTCAACACTTTGTATCATCGCAACAAAAGGCGCAATATATTTCACTTTGTTGGTTTGCAGATGCCCAATCAAATGCCACTCGATATCCGACGGAAGATTGGGTTGCTTTTCCATCATTTCCTGGACTTTGTTCTCTCCAAAAATGCGTTGCCCCAAATTATAAACTTCTTGAATTTTTTCAATCGAGTGATTTTTAGAAACTGCAACCAAAGTTACATCCTCTGGAAGTTGAGATTTAATATGTTGATATTGTTCTTTAATAGACATTTTTCTTAATTTTTAATTTTTAATTATGAATTATGAATTATGAATTATGAATTATGAATTATGAATTATGAATTAT
>NZ_DAMBQF010000034.1:0-24913 GCF_032062245.1 Soonwooa sp. | reverse complement strand
TCATAATTCATAATTCATAATTCATAATTCATAATTCATAATTCATAATTCGTAAATCATAAGTTGTAAATTGCAACTTCGATTTTTAAAACTAAAAATATGCAAATCATCAAAACAGCTTTGTTGGCTTATGGCGGATCAGGAAAATTATTTCATGCACCTTTTCTTAATTTTCATCATGGTTTTCAGTTAGTCGGCGCTTGGGAAAGAAGCAAGAAAAACATTCAACATGATTATGCAGATGCAAAAAGTTTTGATACTTTAGAAGAAGTTTTAGCGAGTGATGCTGAATTAATTATCGTCAATACTCCCATCAATACACATTTCGAATATGCTAAAAAAGCTTTGGAAGCAGGTAAAAATGTTTTGGTAGAAAAGGCTTTTACAACAACTTCTGAGGAAGCCGAAATCTTAGATAAAATAGCAAAGGAAAAAAATCTAAAACTATGTGTCTACCAAAATCGTCGTTGGGACAGTGATTTTTTAACGGTTCAAAAAATTTTAAAAAGTGGAAAACTCGGCGAAATTTCGGAGGCCGAAATCCGTTTCGAAAGATATAATCCTAACCTCAGCCCAAAAGCTTGGAAAGAAAAAAATCAGGCTGGCTCTGGAATTTTAATGGATCTTGGCTCCCATATTATTGATCAAGCTTTAGTACTTTTTGGTTGGCCAGAAGCGGTTTTCGCAGATATTAGAAGCCTTCGTCCAAATACTGAAGTCAATGATTTTTTTGACATTCTTTTATATTATCCTGATAATCGCGTTCGATTAAAAGCGACTTTTTTTGCTAAAGAACAACTTCCTGGTTACGTTTTGCAAGGTCGTAATGGAAGTTTTATCAAAATGCGTGGCGATGTACAAGAAGATGAATTAAAACTTGGAAAAATCCCGAACCGTGAAACATGGGGAACAGAGGATTCCAAAAATCAAGGTCTTATTAATGTTGGCGACAAGAGTGAAAATTTAGAAACACTTCAAGGCAACTATCTGCATTTATTTGATGCGTTATATCGAAGCATCGTTATGGATGAGCCAGTTCCGGTTCCTGCGAGTGACGCTGTAAAAAGTTTAAAAATAATGGAAGCAGCAGAAGAAAGTTCAACAAAAGGAATTAAAATTCTGCTCAAATAAAGACATAAAAAATCGAAAGTTAAAAAGCGTAAAATTGCTTATATTTACGATTCTAAAAAAATAAGTTCTATTATGTTAAAAGCTGGTCTTGTAGGCGCGGGACATTTAGGAAAAATCCACCTTAAACTTCTTAACCAATCCGAAAAATATGATTTGGTTGGTTTTTTTGACAACGATAAAGAAAACGGAAAAAAACTAGAGGCAGAATTCGGTTATAAATATTTTGACAATCTCGACGAATTACTTTCTCAGATTGATATGTTGGATATTGTGACGCCGACTTTGTTTCATTACGAATATGCGCTAAAAGCGATTGAAAGTGGCAAACACTTCTTCATAGAAAAGCCTGTGACGCAGACTTTGGAACAAGCCGAAGAGCTGATTAGGCTTTCACAAGAAAAAAATCTAAAAGTCCAAGTTGGTCACGTAGAGCGCTACAATCCTGCATTTATTGCAACTAAAGATTATATTAAAAATCCAATGTTTATCGAGATCCATCGTTTGGCGGAGTTTAATCCTCGTGGAACGGATGTTTCTGTGGTTTTGGATTTGATGATTCATGATTTGGATATTTTATTGAGTTTGGTAAAATCTCCAGTAAAAGATATCCACGCAAGTGGTGTTTGTGTAGTTTCTAAAACGCCAGATATTACCAATGCGAGAATTGAGTTTGAAAACGGGTGTGTTGCGAATTTGACGACGTCAAGAATTTCGATGAAAGCGATGCGTAAATCGAGATTCTTCCAGCAAGATGCTTATGTTTCTGTGGATTTTCTTGAAAAGAAAGCGGAAGTTATTCGTATGAAGGACGCTCCTGCGGATCCATCTCCTTTTGATATGATTATTGAAAATGCGGAAGGCGAAAAGAATCAGATTTTGTTTGAATATCCGAATATCCAACCTAACAATGCAATTTTGGATGAGTTGGAAAGTCTTGCTGATGCAATTGAAAATAATGAGCCAATTCAGGTTTCGTTAGAAGATGGCACCGAAGCTTTGAAAGTTGCTTTAAAAATTATGGATTTGATTAGTAAGTAGTTGCTGGTTACTAGTTTTTAGCAAAATTAATTCATAATTCATAATTCATAATTCATAATTCATAATTCATAATTCATAATTCATAGTTTTATTAAATGAATCTTTCCAATAATTTAATACAAGACGTCAAGCATCTTATTGCGCAATCAAGAGAGCGTGCAGTTCGTGCAGTTGATTTTCAACGGACGGTTTTGTATTGGCATATTGGAGAAAGAATTTTCAACGAAGAGCAGCAAGGAAAAGAGCGAGCAGATTACGGCAATTACGTCATCAAATACTTGTCAGAGCAACTGCAGCCAGAATTTGGAAGCGGTTTTTCTTACCGTCAGTTGGAGTTAATGCGTCAATTTTATAGAACATTTCCAATTGCGAACTCACTGCGTTCGCAATTGAGTTGGACACATTATCGCCTACTTTTACGCTTAGAAAATGAAGACAAAAGAGACTATTATATTGCTGAAACAGTCAAAAATAATTGGTCTGTTCGTCAAATGGAAAGGCAAATTAACAGCCAGCTTTTTGAAAGACTATTATTAAGCAACGACAAAGAAAGTGTTTTGGCAGTAGCACGAAATGAGAAACTTCCCGTAACACCACAGGAAATCATCAAAGATCCAATGGTATTAGAATTTCTGGGACTTCGCAGAGAATCAACATATTATGAAAAAGATTTAGAACAAGCCATTATTACTAATTTACAGGATTTTCTACTCGAACTTGGTAATGGTTTTTCTTTCGTGGCAAGACAAAAAAGAATTCATCTCGATGGCGATGATTTTTTCGTGGATTTGGTTTTTTACAACCGACTTTTACAATGTTTTGTTATTTTTGAAATTAAAACGCATAAGCTTAGTCATGAAGATTTAGGACAATTACAGATGTATGTTAACTACTTCGATAGAGTTGAAAAAGTAGAACATGAAAAGCCAACAATCGGTGTTTTGTTATGTGCAGATAAAAATAATGCAGTTGTAAAATTTTCGTTGCCCGAAAATAATAAAACAATCGTAGCAAGTCAGTATGAGTTAATCTTACCAACCGAAGAACAATTGCTCACCGAAATAAAAAAAGAAATAGAAATATATAATACAAAATATACAGAATGAAAAACATAGTTGTTATCGGCGCAGGAACCATGGGAAATGGTATTGCACACACTTTTGCACAAACAGGTTTTAAAGTAGGTTTAGTTGACGTTTCGCAAGAAGCTTTAGACAGAGGAATTAAAACCATTACTACCAACCTTGACAGAATTATTGCAAAAGGTAACCTTACCGAAGAACAAAAAGCAGAAACTCTAGGAAACATCACTACTTTTACAGCTCTACAAGATGCTGCAAAAACTGCTGATCTTATTGTAGAAGCAGCGACAGAAAACCAAGATTTAAAACTAAAAATCTTCGGTCAAATGGATGAGTTTTCACCTGAAAATTGCATCTTGGCTACCAATACATCTTCAATTTCTATTACTAAAATTGCTGCAGCAACTAAAAGACCAGACAAAGTAATCGGAATGCACTTTATGAACCCCGTTCCAATTATGAAATTGGTGGAAATCATCAAAGGTTATTCTACTTCTAAAGAAACTTTCGACACGATTTACGAAATGAGTAAAACATTAGGAAAAGTTCCTGTAGAAGTAAACGATTATCCAGGTTTCGTAGCGAACAGAATCTTGATGCCGATGATTAACGAATCTATCGAAACATTATACAACGGCGTTGCAGGTGTTGAAGAAATCGATACAGTAATGAAATTAGGAATGGCACATCCAATGGGACCACTTCAATTAGCAGATTTTATCGGTCTTGATGTTTGTTTAGCAATATTAAATGTAATGTACGACGGTTTCAAAAATCCTAAATACGCTCCAAACCCATTATTAGTAAACATGGTAATGGCAGGAAAATTAGGAGTGAAGTCTGGTGAAGGTTTCTACGACTACTCAGAATCTAAAAAAGCAGAAAAAGTTTCGAAAATGTTTTCGAAGTAATTTTTAGACGATAAAACATGATAAAAGCTTCAGTTCTTCTGAAGCTTTTTTGTTTTTAAATTAAGTTTTAAACTAAATAATTGTCTATAAAATTATGATGTAAAAGACTTACAAACTTTTCAAAACTTCACCCGCAATTTCGTAGGATTGTAACTTAGCATCGAAATCATAAATATGTCCCGACACAATTATTTCGTCCACTTTATTCAACGTTACAAAGTCTGATAATTGCTTTTCTAAAAGTTCTTTATCACCAACAAAGGTTTTCGCCGCCATTCTGTTGAGATGTACAGCCAACTCATTAGACATATCGCCCAATTGCGTTTCTTCAGGTGGCAAAAGTGGTTGACGTTGATCCGTCAAAATATTAACAAAAGCTTGAAAATGTGACGTTGACAAATAGTGCGCTTCTTCAACAGTGTCTGCCGCAATAATATTAATACACGCCATTTTATAAGGCTTATCTAAAACCTCACTTGGTTGAAAATGTTCTTCATAAATTTCGAATGCAACTTCCATTTGTGATGGTGCAAAATGTGCTGCAAACGCATAAGGCAAACCTAACTTAGCAGCAAGAAAAGCGCTGTCCGTTGACGACCCCAACATATATAACGGAACATCTGCTCCTTCTCCAGGAATTGCTCTAACTTTTGAATTTTTATTTTCTAAACTTAAATATTGTCTTAACTCTTGAATATGAAATTCAAAATTATAATTGTTATCCAGTTGTCCTCGGCGCAAAATGCTTGCCGTCAGCATATCCGTTCCTGGCGCTCTTCCCAAACCCAAATCGATTCTGTTGGGATAAAGCGCTTCCAAAGTTCCGAATTGCTCTGCAACGGACAATGTCGAATGGTTGGGTAACATAATGCCACCAGAACCAATTCTTAATGTTTTGGTTTGTGATGCAACATGTCCTATTAATAAAGAAGTTGCGGCACTCGCAACATTAGGCATATTGTGATGTTCTGAAAACCAATATCTCGTAAAACCTAATTCCTCCGCTTTTTGTGCCACTCTCACCGATTTATCAAAAGTCTGGCTAAGATTATCACCTTTAATAATAGTTGCTAAATCTAATACCGAATATTTAATTGCCATATTTTCTCTTTTCTAAATCGAGACAAAAACCGAACCACTAAAAAAATAGGACAAAGTTGCCAGTTTAGTCTGATGAAAGAAGAATTATATTAAAAATTATACTACATTTAATAGACACTAAAAAATTCAAACTATGACAAACTTTTGCAAAGAACTGACGAAGAAGTTGCAAATGCCTAGAAACAATTCAAAATTTAAAATAAGCTTAATAGTAGCTGCATTAATTCTTTTGGTATTAAACTTAATATTTTCAAAAGATTATGACTGGCTATTTTGGTTACGAATTATCCCTTTAGCTTTGGTGATGATAAGTTGCTACTTAAGTTTAAATAAAACAAAAAATCCTATCGAATGATAGGATTTTTTGTTTTTACAAGTATGTCGGTTAGTAGTCGCGGCCGGGATAGTAAGGGCGCGACTGCAAGGAGCGGTCTGAAGAAATGCTTGGGAAAGTTCGGGCTTCTGAAGACGAAACCCCTGAATAGCCCGAAATGCCGCCCAAATAAAAAAGCTAAGTCTTACGACCTAGCTTCTGAAATTATAAGGTGTTGTCCTCCATTATCTCGCGGTGCTGATAGTCCTGCACCAGCTCGATAGCGTTGGTCAAAACGTCGCTGAGCGCGGTGATAAACATGCCATCCTCCGCCATGCTCATGGCGTGTTTTAGAGCTTCGATTTCTTTCGGAATAATCTCGTAGCTGACTTCTCTACCCGAGCTGTTGATGCCCTCGATGAGGAGATTATTGATATCCTCCTCCTCGCGGCCTCGCAAATGTTTTTCGCTGCGGATAATGATGTGATCGAACATGCGACCTGCAATCTTACCACACTCGCGGATGTCCTCGTCACGGCGGTCACCAACGCCAGAAATAATACCGATTTTTTTGTTGGATTCGACGTTTTTCAGAAAGTCTTCGATGGCCTCGTAACCCGCAGGATTGTGGGCAAAATCGATCATCACTTTAAAATTCTTAAACTTGAAAATATTAAGTCGTCCCGGCGTCAACTGTGCACTCGGAATGAAAGTGGTCAAGGCTTGTGCAATATTTTGGATTTCGAAACCGTAAACGTAAGCTGCCAAAGATGCTGCCAGAACATTTTCGATCATAAAACGGGCCTTGCCTTCCATGGTGATCGGGATGTTTTTCACTTTTTCGATACGGATTTTCCATTCTCCTTTTTTGATGGTTACATAACCGTCTTCGAAAACGCAAGTCGTCTTGCCTTCTTTCGCATATTTTTGAATGTAAGGATTGTTTTCATCCATGCTAAAAATCGCGACCTTGCAATCCAAATCATTTTTGATTTTCATGGAATATTCGTCATCAGCGTTTAGAATTGCCCAACCATCTTTTTTGACACTGTCTAAAACAACACGTTTTACTCGCGTTAAATCTTTGAGCGTGTGGATGTCATTAAGCCCTAAATGATCTTCTTTAATATTGGTTAAAATCCCAACATCACATCTTGAGAAACCAAGTCCAGAACGGAGAATTCCGCCTCTAGCTGTTTCTAGAACCGCGAACTCAACCGTTGGATCTTTTAGGATAAATTCTGCTGACAAAGGTCCTGTTGTATCGCCTTTTGACAACATGGTATTCTGAATATAAATACCGTCAGACGTTGTAAAACCTACGCGATAGCCACTGTTTTTAACAATATGAGAAAGAATCCTTGTCGTCGTTGTTTTACCGTTGGTCCCCGTAACCGCCATTATCGGGATCCGACATTCTTTTCCCTGAGGATACAACATGTCAACAACTGGCGCTGCGACATTTCTTGGAAGACCTTCACTTGGTGCCAAATGCATTCTGAAGCCTGGCGCCGCGTTAACTTCTAAAATTGCGCCGCCACTTTCCTTAAGTGGTTGCGTCAGATTCTCTGCCATAACATCAACACCGCAAACATCCAAACCAATGATTCTGGAAATACGTTCCATCATCGTTATATTTTCGGGATGCACCATTTCGGTAACGTCAGTGGAAGTTCCTCCAGTAGAAAGATTGGCTGTGGACTTTAGATAGACGATTTCACCTTTTTGAGGAATTGTTTCTAAAGAATATTCTAACTTTTCTAGAAGTTCGTTGGTATCTTTGTCAACTTTTATTTCTGTTAAAACATTTTCGTGCCCATAACCTCTGCGCGGATCTTGGTTTTCGAGATCTATTAAATACTGAATATTATTTTCGCCATCTCCGATAATATGTGCAGGAACTCTCCTCGCTGCAGCTACCATTTTGTGATTAATCACCAATACTCGGAAGTCAAAACCTGTTACATATTTTTCAACGATAACACGTCTAGAGACATTTTGAGCATGTTCTAATCCGATTTTTGCGGTTTCCCAATCGGTTACATTAATAGTCTGACCACGACCATGATTACCATCCAAAGGTTTAATAACAATCGGATAACCTATTTTTTTAATAACAGATTCTAATTGCATAACATCGCTAACCAAACCTCCCGTCGGAACAGGAATCGCCGCATCGTCCAGCATTTTTTTAGTTAACTCTTTATTACAAGCAATATCCACGGCAATACTGCTTGTATTGCCAGTAATTGTAGCTTGGAAACGTTGCTGGTTAACACCATAGCCCAATTGAACTAAAGAATTTCTTCCTAATCGAATCCATGGAATATCACGTGAAACGGCTTCTTCTACAATACTTCCCGTTGATGGACCAAGTCGTTCTTGCTCGCGAATTTCTTTTAATTTTTGAACGCAATCAGCAATGTTATAATTGGTATTATCTATCAAAGACTGCGCAATCTTCACAGATTCTTCGGCAGCAAAGACACCAACTTTCTCTTCTACGTAGTCAAAAACAACATTGTAAGTGCCTGGCGTCTTGGTCTCTCTTGTACGTCCAAAGCCAACGGACATCCCAGCTAGATGTTGAATTTCTAAAGCAATATGTTCGATGACGTGTCCCATCCAAGTTCCCATCTCCACACGCTTGAAGAATCCACCTGCTTCCCCTTCGGAACAGCGATGCGCGTGCATTGACGGTAGCAAAGCTTCTATTCTTTCTCTAAAACCATCGATTTTATTAGTTGGAAATTCTTCTAATTCTTCAAGATTTAAGCGCATTTGGATAAGCTTTTTTCTTCTTATACTCCAAATATTTGGACCGCGTAAAACTTGTATTTTCTCAATGCGCATATTTTGTCATTTTTTAATCGTTATAATCAAAGATAAAAGTTTTTCCTAATAATTAACATTCAAAACAATTAATATTTTATTAGAAAATGCAAACCAATTAATTTTCAACAATATTAATTCGGAAATTTTAAAATTTTTTATTAATTTTTCAGTTTTAAAGAACTAAATCGAAATTATCAATAGCTATACTTTATAAAAGGTTTGCATATTAATAATTCTTAATTTTACACAATGAAACCGACAGGAAAATTAGTGATCATTGGAGGCGCCGTTAATGTCGGCAGCTTTTCCGAAGTATCATACGACCAAGATGTAGAGAAAAATCTTAACTTTTTTGAAAGAGGTATTTTAAAGAAAATTATTTCAGAATCTCGTCTGAAAGAAGATTCTGTTATCGAAATAATTACGACCGCCTCTCAAATCCCTGATATCGTTGGACCAGAATATATCAAAGCTTTCACGCATCTAGGTGCGAAGCATGTTAACGTTTTGGATATCTTCACACGCGAGCAAGCTAACAGCGACGAGATCGTTGCAAGAATAAATGCTGCGGATGTTGTGATGTTCACAGGTGGTGATCAATTGCGTTTGACTTCAATTTTGGGTGGAACACTTTTTCATGATACATTATTAAACAAGTATCAAAATGAAGATTTTATTTATGCAGGTACTTCTGCTGGTGCAGCTGCGGCGTCCGAAAATATGATCTACCAAGGAAGTAGCACAGAAGCACTTCTAAAAGGTGAAATTAAAATGACGCAAGGTCTCGGCCTCATCGAAAATGTTACCGTGGATACACACTTTGTACAACGTGGCAGAATGGGGCGTCTCTTCCAAGCGGTGGTTAACAATCCTCGTACTTTGGGCGTTGGTTTGGGTGAAGATACTGGACTTTTTATCTCGGGTGATGTGATGACAGCCATTGGATCTGGACTTGTAATCATAGTTGATGGGCGTTTTATAAAAGACACCAATCTTACAAATGTCGAAATGGGTCAACCAATTTCTATAGAAAATCTTATTGTAAATGTGATGTCAATGAACGACACTTACAATCTTACAACGCGTGATATGACGATTATTAATTCTCAATACAGTCCAATTCCGCAAGTTAATTAATATGATGAAACTTATTATCCACGGTGGTTTTTTCTCTGAAAGTGACCAATCGCACGACACCAAAATTGCAAAGCAAAACGCTCTAAAGTCTATTATTGAAAAATCTTATGAGTTCTTAAAATCAAATTCGGCTTATGATACGGTAGCTTATGCTGTGTCGTTGTTGGAAGATGATGAACTCTTTAATGCGGGAATTGGCTCGCAAATACAAAGTGATGGTGTTATCCGTATGAGTGCAGCCATTATGGATGGCGAATCTCAAAAACTAAGTGGCGTAATTAATATCGAAAATGTTAAAAATCCAATTTTTGTAGCGAAAGCTTTGCGACAAGAAGACGATCGCGTTTTGGGAGGTTCTGGCGCTAAAAACTATGCCACGGAACATGGCTTTGAAGATTTTTCAACCGAAATTCCGCAACGTAGAAGTGAATATGAAGCTAAACTAAAAATTGGTGGTAAAGGTACAGTAGGCGCAGTTGCCATTGATAGTTACGGAAAACTGGCTGTTGCAACTTCAACTGGTGGTAAAGGTTTTGAAATCCCTGGACGAATCTCCGACTCGGCGACTGTTGCTGGTAACTATACTAATGAATATTGTGCGGTTAGCTGTACTGGCGTTGGCGAAGATATCGTCAGTAATGCCACTTCAGCAAAAATCGTTACGCGCGTTACAGATGGCATGAGCATAGAAGATGCTTTTGCTAAAACCTTTACCGAATTAAAACAAATCGACGGCTTTGCTGGTGCAATTGGCATCGATAACAAGGGGAATATTTTCCATCAAGATTCTTATCCGACAATGGTTTTTGCTAGTTTTGATGGAGAAAACTTTGAGGTTTTTGATTAAAAGAAATTAATTTAATCTTCATTAAATATAAAGCTTTGCAATTGCAAGGCTTTTTTTATTTAATCTTACTCTCTACCCACACTTTGCGTGAGGGCGAAATGCATTGTTGGAGCTCGTTATGCGAGGCGGCGGAGCGCAGCGGAGCCGTCCGAGCATAACAGCAACTGCATGGAGACCGACCACAATAAAAAAGACTGCCCATGTTAAGCTGTCTTTATTATTGTGGGCACGCCCAAATTATTTTAAAAAAGTTAGTCTAGCCAACCCATTTCTTTCATCCATTCGTCGTTGTAGATTTTGGCTACATAACGGCTTCCGTGGTCGTGTAACAACACAACAATAACATCATCTTTCGTGAACTGATCCTTCATCTGTACCAAAGCCGACATCGCACTTCCCGCAGAATAACCGCAGAAAATCCCCTCTTCTTTCGCCAGTTTTCTAGCGTAGATCGCCCCGTCTTTATCCGTTACTTTTTCGAAGTGATCAATCACCGACATGTCGTAATTGTCGGGGATAATATCTTCGCCAATCCCTTCTGTTATGTAAGAATAAGCGTGATCGTAATGTAATTCGCCAGTCTCATGGAATTCTTTAAGAATCGAACCATAAGTGTCTACACCGATTACTTTGATGTTTGGATTTTTCTCTTTAAAGAACATGCCGCAACCCGTTACTGTACCTCCAGTCCCAGCGCCAGCTACAAAATGTGTCAACTTCCCCTCTACTTGATCCCAAATTTCTGGAGCAGTTTGCTCGTAATGCGCGGTTCTGTTTGACAAATTATCGTATTGGTTAACATACCAACCATTTTCTGTTTCAGTTGCTAATCTTTTTGAAACTGAATAATAAGAACGTGGATCGGTTGGTTTAACATCGGTTGGACAAACGATAACCTCAGCACCAACAGCGCGAAGAATATCGCATTTTTCTTTTGACTGTTTCGCGTTCGTCACAAAAATACATTTGTAACCTTTGATAATCGCCGCCAAAGCCAATCCCATACCTGTGTTACCAGAAGTCCCTTCGATAATGGTTCCGCCTGGTTTTAGACGTCCGTCTTTTTCGGCATCTTCAATCATCTTAAGCGCCATTCTGTCTTTAACAGAATTACCAGGATTAGTCGTTTCTACTTTTGCTAAAACCAAAGCGGGGAAATCTTCGCCCAATACTTTGTTAAGCTTTACCAATGGCGTGTTACCAATGGTTTCTAAAATGTTATTATAATATTTCATAAAATATTTTTTCTGAAAATTAATCGTATTTAATAGACTTCACAGGGGAAATCTTACTTATTAAATAACTTGGAATAATCATCACAATTGCGGATGTTATAAGAATTCCCAACGATATCGAAATGATATGCACCGGATTGAGATCCACAGGAACGGTACTAATAAAGTAGTTTTTGGGATCGAGTTTAATAATTCCAAAATACTTCTGAATTAACAATAGACCAACGCCAACAACGTTACCAATTATTAATCCAGGCACCATAATCATCAAAGTATAATTGATGAAAATCGCTCGAATTTGTCCATTGGTCGCACCAAATGTTTTTAAAAGTCCAATGGAATTTGTTCTTTCAATGATTAAAATTAAAAGTACCATGACGATGTTAATAACCACTACCAAAAGCATAATCGTGATAATCAAACTGATGTTTTGATTAAATATATTAATCCAATCCAAAATCTGCGGATATCGATCGATAACGCGTTCTGCGTAGTTTTTGTAACCGATATACTTTTCGATTTCAGGATATTCGCGGGTCATATTCGCGTTATCTTTTAAGAAAATATCCATGCCGCCAATATCTTCTGGTTGCAGTCCTTGGATTTTTCTAACATGATTGATGTCGCCAATCATATATAAATCGTCAACTAGCTTGATATCAGTCTTATAAATTCCTGATACAACAAATTTTCTATAAATTGGTTGTTGATCTTCCTTAGAAAAGATCGCAACAATACTATCTTTTGGTTTTAAATCTAAGTCGTTAGCCGTTTTTTCGGACAAGATAATTTCGTTGTTATAGCCGTCCTCATTATAGTTAGGAATACTTCCTGCGACCATAAAACTTTGGAATCTTTCTTTATCAAAATCTTTCCCGACACCTTTTAGGATAACGCCCGAGAAGTTTTTTTCGGTTCTTAAAATCCCACTAACTGTTGCATAAGATTGTACGCCTGCAACCTCGTCAAGTGATTTTAGTGCTTTAAGATTGAGTCCTTTTTTGTCTAAAACTGAAGAATTATAAGAATTATTAGAGCGTGTCGATTTAACAGTAATATCGCCACTAAAATTGGAAATTCTGTTTTCTATTGCTTTTTTGGATCCAAGACCTGTTGCCACGGTAATCAGCGACACAATTATCCCTAACGCAACCGAAATGCGCCCGATGTAGACAATAACCTTTGATAGATTATTTTTGTTATCTTTGGAAAAGGCAATTTTTTTAGAAAAAAATACAGGAAAATTCAACTTAATGATTTTAGAGTTCAAAATTAAACATTTAGTTTTGATGTGCCTAATTTATTTTGGAATCAGTCAAAATTTAGGTGCTCAAAATATCGCAAACACAAGCTTCCGAACTGGCGCTGACCAACCCGAAATTTATTTAGAAAAACTTAAAAGCAAAAAAAACATCATCGTTGTTGCTAACCAAACTTCGCTTTTGGAAAACAAACAACATCTTGTAGACTTTTTGGTAGAGAAAAAAATAAACATTAAAGGTATTTTTGCGCCCGAACACGGTTTCCGTGGTGATGCTGACGCTGGCGAACATATCAAAAATGGTATCGATACCAAAACCAACCTACCAATAGTATCGTTGTATGGTAAAAATAAAAAACCGAGCAATGAGCAACTAAAAGACGCTGATCTTATCCTTTTTGACATTCAAGATGTTGGCGTGAGATTTTACACCTACATTTCAACTTTGACTTATGTAATGGAAGCGGCGGCGGAAAATAATATTCCAGTAATCCTTCTTGACCGACCCAATCCACACGATGGCTACATCGATGGTCCTGTCTTAAAAGAAAAGTGGTCGAGCTTTGTTGGATTGCATCAAGTACCTGTTATCTACGGACTGACCATTGGTGAATATGGCAAAATGCTAAACGGCGAAAAGTGGATGAAAAACGGCGTGACTTGCGATTACGAAGTGATCCCGATGAAAAACTATCACAAACAAAAACGTTATCCAATTTCGGAGCGTCCTTCTCCTAATCTTCCAAATGATCTGTCGATAAATCTCTATCCAAGTCTTTGCTTTTTTGAAGGGACGGAAGTTTCGGTTGGCAGAGGAACGGATTTTCCGTTTCAAATATATGGTTCACCTTGGATTAAAAGTATGACGTATAGCTTCACTCCAAAACCTAATTACGGTGCCAAAGATCCTTTCCTTAATGGTCAATTATGTTACGGAGAAAATCTTACTAAAGATAAAAGTGACCTTAGAAAACTGGATATCGCATGGTTATTGAAAGCTTACAAAAATTTTGACCATTCGAAAAAACAATTCTTTTTGAAAAATTTATTTTTTGATAAATTGGCAGGAAGCGACGACTTAAGGAAACAGTTAATCGCCGGAAAATCTGAGAAAGACATCCGCGAATCATGGAAGTCTGATCTTGAAGCATTTAGTAAAATAAGAAACAAATATCTTATCTATACTAACTAAAAACATCTATTGATATAAAAACAAAAATTCTCAAATATTTTTAGGATTTTCTATTTGTTAACATTTAGAGAAATGACTTTTTGGCACGATGCTTGCAAGTTATCTTACCATCTTACTAGATTAGGAAAACACACTTTTAATATAAACGACACGATTAACAATCGATAAAAATCCACCTTTTTGGGGTGGATTTCTTATTTACTAATAATTTAATCAAAATTTTGTGGAGGATCATTATCCTTATCAAAGAACAACATCCAAATCGTAAGTCCGGCAACGCCGCCAAGCCCCGTTAACACTGCACGTTCTACTTTATCTGGATTATCATTGCCTATGTAATTCATTAAAAATAAAATTACAAAAACTGCAACTGCGATTAAAAGGTATTTAGGATTTAAAATTTTCTTCATTAGTTTAAAGTTTGTAAGTTAACATCACACCACCACGATAAGGTAGCCACTCGCCACTGCGGTCCCACTCATGGCCTGCACGGTCTTCAAAATTGTCATAACGATCGCCACTTACTTTATCATAACCTTTGTAGAAGCTCTGCATTGTCCCAATTCCTAAATAAATGTCAATCCCCCAGTGATCATTCCATTGGTATTGATAACCGCCAACCGCACCTAGCATAAACGTAAATCCTTTCTGATACAAATTGGAATGGATATAAGGGCTTACCTCGCCATCTTTATGGACATAAAAGCCGTCGTTCCAATAATTCCATTTTTGAATATTAAAAAACCCTCCAGAAACATTGGCGCCAATATAAAACTTGTCGAATGCTTTGCTGAAATAATAGCGTGCGTCAAAACCTAACAAATAAGCTTGTGCATGTTTGCCCATAAAAGACTTCCAAGGTGATACAAAAACATCTGCTTGTACAGTATAATGTTCGCTAATCTGCTTTTCTACACCAACATTAATTATGCTGATAGGCAAGGTTAACAGGTTAGTTTTTATTCTTAAATCTTTTGTATACTTAGATTCTTGTTCTTGTTGTTCTTGTCCAAAAACAAAACTTCCTAGACTAAGTACTCCTGCAATAAGAATATTCCTCATTGATTTTATTTCTGATTGATAATTTTGTTAATCTCTGTGAGATCAACATTTTGACCTTTAGCATGTGCTACGGCAGATTCTGCAAAACTTTTAGCTTCGCTCTTTTTTCCGATTTTGTTATAAAGTGTAGCAACCATCGCATTGGTTCGGAAAGAATCTTCTGTCATCAAAGCTTTTTCTGCCCACATGGAGGCTCTTTCTAATGAAGACTTTGTTGTGACATGATCGCTAAAATTTTTAGCAGCGTTTAATAAATCTTCTGCCGAAAAGCCATCTCCAGTTTGAAAAACGTCTAAAGCAACCTTTTCGTAATCTTTCCAGTTTTGTACGCTTTGATAAAAGCTTAATTTAATAATAGAAAGCGATTTTTGAACTTCTTCAGCAGAAATATATTTTGACGCTTCTTTGATGTATAACTGCTCATTAAAAGTTTTCTTATCCACGTTGGTTGCATCCTGAATAATCTTCTGAATATTAACTCGGAAAATGAACTGAGAATAATTGTCGTTACCGATGTATTTAGAAAGTACATCTTTATTATTAACAATATATTGATAATTAAGATCTTGGTTAGATTGGATGCTTCCAAACAACATATTAATTTCGTCAGCCGAAAATTCTAAATTCTTTTTTACTTTAAAATAAGCTTCTGCAGCCATTTTTGCTTTAATAGGATTGGTCTGCACCGCTGTTTTAAAATAGCTAATTAAAAAATCGGGATCACGATCGCCCTTATCAAAACGCTCCTGAAGATTTCCTTGTGTGTTACCAGGTTTGTTATACCTTTCGCCAACTTTTATAAACTCTGAACTTTCGATATAACCTAATTCTTGTCCAACAGCTTCGCCATCACCATTTAAAAACAAAAAAGTTGGGTAACTTCTTACGGAATATTTCTGTGCCAATGTTCTACCTTCCCCTTTTTCCATATCAAAACGGGCATTGATGAAGTTTTTGTTGTAATAATCTGCAACTTTTGCATCAGTAAAAACATTTTTTTCCATCATTTTACAAGGTCCACACCAAACTGCAAAAGCATCCATAAAGATTAATTTATTTTCTTTTTTGGCTTTAGCTAAAATAGTTTGGAAGTCTGTATCCTCAAATTTAATAGAGTTTTGTGCCCAACCAGCAACAGAAATCCCCAATCCAAATACAACTGCGGCTTTTTTCAACAACATAGATTGCTCAACGAAAAATGACATAAGCTTGTTTGTCTTTAATTTATAATATGCGAATATACTGCAAAATTGAAAAACCTAAGACAATGACTTTTAAGAAAACTAAAACGCAATCGTAAGAATTTCATAAATTTGCAAATTATAAAAGTTATTTATGCAAAAATTATCTCTTCTTTTCATGAAGGACGGCTTGCAATGGCAAATTCTGAAAGCGAAAAAAGTCATTGAAGAAAAACAATTTTTCGTAACGGAAGAAAGTCCTGCAAACCTTATTGAAGAAGCACTTAACGAGGTGCTTTCTAGAGATGATTTTCAAGATATTGCGGTGTTGAGCACGCTTAATCATTTTACATTAATGCCAGAAGGTTTTGAGAAGCACAATCTTGGATTTGACCTTATTGCGTACAATGCCGATGTTGACAAAGCTAACGAAGAATTAATGTTATCGATTAATAAAAAATTCGATGTTCAATTTTATTATAGTTTTCCAAAAAACTTTTATAAAGCGATAAAAGCCAAAGACTTACCAACTTATTTTAACTTTACTGGAGAAAAATTTCTTAACACGATTAATAATAAACATAAAAAGGAAATCCACATTAACCTTTACAAAAATCAGGTTGAGTTTTTCGCTTTAGAGAATAAAAAAGTAGTGCTTTATAATAATCTTGATGCTTCTTCGGAAGTTGACTTTTTGTATTTTATTATGTTTACATTAAGTAAAATCGGCTTCGGAATTAACGACACGTATTTTTATATCTACGGCGAAACTTCAGAAAACGACACCTTTATCTCTGAGTTGCAAAAGTTTGCAAAACACATGAAAATTCTTTTCGACAATTTGTATAAAAAATCCTTTATACTCAACGCTTAGAAGAGAAAATTCAATCTTAAAAATTAAAAAAATGTACAGAATTATATCCGGAAAATGGAAAGCAAAAAGAATTGCTGCTCCCAAAAATTTTGATGTTAGACCAACAACTGACTTCGCAAAAGAAGCTTTGTTTAGTATGTTAGAACATCGTTTTGATATGCAATTTATTTCCGTTTTGGATTTGTTTGGCGGGATTGGATCCATTTGTTTAGAATTTGCTTCTAGAGATTGTCCAGACATCACAACCGTGGAAATGAACCCTAAACATGCAGGCTTCATCAACACAACTGCGCAAGAATTAGGATTTGGATTGCAAGTTAACGTGCAACGTTCTGATGTTTTTGAATGGTTAAAAAAGAAGCGTAATCAAACCAAAACTTATGATTTAATTTTTGCAGATCCACCATTTGACTTGGACGAAAAAAAATACAACGACTTAATAGCTTTGGTGATGGAAGGTGACTTTCTAAAAGAAAACGGAACTTTTGTTTTGGAACATCAAAGTCGACAAAAATTCGAACATCCCAATTACATCGAAACTAGAAAATATGGGAATGTGAGTTTCTCATTTTTTGACAAGAAAAAAGCTGAAGGTCTATAAGACTTTCAGCTCTAATGCTATTCGGTTTCCGAAAAACTTCTTCGAAATTCTCTCGAAATTCTTCGTAATATCTGACAAAAAAAATCTGTATTTGGGATCAGGATTTTCTCCATTTAACAATTGATATTTATCCAGCACACTTTTCACTTGGTTGGCCACAATATTTGGCGAATCGATCACACGAACACGATTGCCGTAATATTGTTTAATCTCGCCTAAAAGCAGCGGATAATGCGTACATCCAAGAATTAAGGTTTCAATATTTTTGAGCTTGCTATTGGATAGATAGTTGTAAATAATCGCGTGCGTAATTGGGTGATTTGCAAAACCCTCTTCAATCGCAGGAACCAAAAGCGGTGTCGCAAGCTCGTCCACTTTGATAAATTTATTATGCTTACGAATGCTCTTTTTGTAAAGTCCCGAATTAACCGTTGCTTTCGTCGCAATTACGCCAACATTATTATGAATTTCGAAGGCTACTTTTTCTGCAACCGGATTGATAACGTCGAAAACAGGAACTTGCCCAGCAACTAAGTCAAGAATTTCTTTTAGCGCATTCGCTGTTGCTGTGTTACAAGCAATGACAATCGCTTTACAGTTCATGCTTAGAAGGAAATTCACGATTTGCAAAGAATAGCCTACAATCGCTTCTTTGGACTTTTCGCCATACGGCAAATGTTTGGTATCGCCAAAGTAGATTAAATCTTCCTGAGGCATCAATCTTTTTATCTCTTTTGCAACAGTCAAACCACCAACACCAGAATCGAAAATCCCGATGGGTTGCTTTGCTGATAGATGTGTATAATTAGGTTTCAAAAAAAAATCTTTGGTGCAAAATTACTTATTAATTATGTTTTCAGCTTTAATATCGGGAATTTATTTTAAACCAAAAACAAATCTGCCGCAATACCATCTGCCATAAACCAATGTTGCTCTGGGATCATCAAACGATTATTTCCGATTTTTAAAATACCATCTTTTATTTTTTGCTGAATCGAAGTTTCAAAAGCAGAAATCATTTCACTTGAAAAACTATTTTTAAACCTCATCAAATTAACACCTTTTTGTGTACGAAGTCCAATCATCAGCATTTCGTTATAGCGATCATTTTCATTAAGTTCTTCGCGCTCGATTGGTAACTGATTTTCCGAAAGTGACTTGATGTATTTCGTATTATTGGCGACATTCCAACTTCTAAGATTTTTGCCATCATAAGAATGCGCCGATGGACCAATACCTAGATATTCTTTATATTCCCAATACGAAGAATTGTGTTTAGAATGGAAATTCGGTTTTCCAAAATTTGAAATTTCATAATGATCAAAGCCATTTTGTTTTAAAAATTCTGACATATAGAAAAAGGCATCATTCTGAAAGGCTTCGTCAGGAGATTTTACTTTTTGTTGAGTAATCCAATTATCCAAAATCGTTTTTGGCTCGATGGTTAAAGCATAAGACGAAACATGTGGCACTTGCAATTCGATGATTTTAGCAAGGTTTTGTTTCCATTGTTCCATTGTCGATGTCGGAGAACCATAAATTAGATCAACACTGATGTTTTCTAAACCAAAATCTTGCGCACGTTTGATGCTAGACTCCGCTTCCGAAGCGGTGTGCGCACGATTCATTAATTTAAGATCGTCTTCAAAAAAAGATTGTGTACCGATACTTAAACGATTAACGCCAATATTTATTATCTCTTTTAAAAATGAAGCATTAAGATCATCTGGATTTGCTTCCAGTGTTAATTCCATGTTTGGATTAAATTCAAAATAGCGATTGGCTTCATCAATAATTTTTCCAATTTCTTTAGCTTCTAGAATAGATGGCGTCCCACCACCAAAATACAGAGAGTCGATTTTTTTGTTTTCGAGTTCTTGATGTCTTAACGAAAACTCTTTAATAATCGACGACTGCATATCTTCTTTCAGTTTTAAAGAAGTTGAAAAATGAAAATTGCAATAGCTGCATTTTTGCTTACAAAACGGAATATGTATGTAGATCATCAACAAAAAAAGCCAACTAATGTGGCTTTATGATATTTAATTTAAAATAAAATTCTATCTATATCGGAAACCTTGTCCATTAATAAAGTTCTCGAATCTAAAGCCAAGACTCAACATAAAACTATTACCAACCGTCTGTTGCAACTCTGACATTCCGAAGTTATAAACTGCTCCAAAAGTGAAGTTACCCACGCGACCTTTAATAACAGGAGAAAGTCCTAAGTTTTGGCTACCCACACTACTTTTTGCATTTCTAAAACTAACACCTCCAGAAAAACTTGCATTGTCTGAAAAAATAGTTGCTAGAAGGTTAAGATCCATCATACTTGATGAATTGGTATTGAGATTCCAAAGGACCGATGGTGTTATAAACAAACTATCTGCAAAATGCCAATCATATCCAGCATTCATAATAATTTTGGTAGGAGAAGGTTCGATACCATTAACGATTGGGATGTCATTATTCAATGCAATATCCATCACCGAAACACCACCAGCAAAACCTTTATATTTAACCGCCATACCTAAGTTAGCGTAGGCTAGAAAAATATTTTTGTCATATAATACAGGATCATTCGGATTTTCTGGTGTTAACAAAGCTGTATCCAAATTCATGTTATAAAAACTTGCTCCTGCCCCAAATGAGAATTGATTTTCACGATTTTCTTCATCACCAAGCGGAATGAAATATGCGGATCCTACAGTGATACCATTTGCTGAAATGGGACCATTTTGATCTCTAAAAAAAGACGCACCAACACCTACTCGATCGAAAACATTAGCGTGCATCCCAACAGATTGTACGTTAGGCGATTCTCCAAAATTGGAAAACTGTTTTTGATAGTTTAGATTTAGAACAACATCATCAGATTCCCCATACAATGCTGGATTGAACAAGAAATCCCCATCCAATAAATATTGTTGATATAGTGGTAAAGTCTCTTGAGCTTTAACTGTGTTTACATTAAATAATGCCAAAACAAAAGCAGCGCTAAAGATTTTATAAAATTTCCTCACAAGGCAAATATAAAAAAATATTGTATTAGATACTTTTAATTACTTTCCAAATACTTTCGCCATCTCTCAACGGCTTCGTGCATATCACTAGGCATCGGACTTTCGAAGTACATTTCTTTTTTCGTTGTCGGATGGATAAATCCTAATGTATGTGCGTGTAGCGCATGTCTTGGCAATACTTCAAAAACATTTTGAACAAATTGCTTATATTTTGGAAGATTAACACCTCTCAAAATTGTATGTCCCTCGTAACGTTCATCATTAAATAAAGTATGACCAACATGTTTAAAATGTGCTCTAATCTGATGTGTACGTCCTGTCTCCAACTTACATTCAACCCAAGTCATGTGACGAAAACGTTCCAAAACTTTGTAATGTGTTACAGCATGTTTACCGTGACTGCCATCTTCATAGACCGCCATTTGCATTCTATTTTTTTGGTGACGTCCAATATGTCCGCGTATTGTTCCTTCATCATCAGCAACATTTCCCCAGACAAAAGCCCAATACAAGCGTCTTGTTTTTCTATCAAAAAACTGCTTCGCCAAATAGCTTAACGCATACTCTGTTTTTGCAATCACCAAAAGTCCAGATGTATCTTTATCAATACGATGTACCAATCCTACTCGATCTAAATCTGAATTGTAATTCGGGTCTTTTGCAAAATGAAATGCTAGTGCGTTAACCAAAGTACCATCCCAATTTCCAAAACCTGGATGTACAACCATCCCAGCATCTTTATCGACAACCACTAAATCGTCATCTTCATAAACGATTTTAATTGGAATATCTTGTGGAATGATGACATTTTCTCTTGGTGGATGCGCAAGAAGTACACTAATCTCGTCACCTGGCTTTACACGATAATTCTGCTTAACAGGATTACCATTAACGACAACATTGCCAGCGCGACAAGTTTGTGATATTTTGTTACGAGATGAGTTTTGTCGATAGATTAATAAGAACTTATCGATACGCAGTGGTTCTTGTTTTTTATCTACTGTAATATTCAGATGTTCATAGAGTCCACTATTCTCATCGGATAATCCCACTTCGTCATTAGATTCCAAAGCATCATCAAATTCGTCTTCGTAATTATCTTCTTGCATACTTTTATTTATCAAAATTGGCTTCAACAACTAAGCTGAAGCCACTTTTATATGTTTTATTTTAATTAAAATTATTCTACAATAACCTTTTTCTTTTCTTTTGGTTTTTCGGTTGTTGCAGGTTTCTTATCAGAAGAAGTTGTTGTTGGTTTTGTCGTTGTAGTCTGTGGCTTCTTCTCTCCCTGTGGTTTTGGCGTAGGCTTTGGTTTTGGAACAACTCGCACAGGCGCTGCTGGTTGGTCAAAATCTACTTCTTCGTATCTAATTGGTGGAGGTGCCACTGTGTCAACTTTTGGACGATACATTAAATCCAATTCTTTTACTTTATTAAACATCTCGGCAGGTGTTTTCTTACTCGCCCAGAGATCAATCTGCATTCCTTGATCTCGAAGCGCTCCTGCTGCTGGATCTTGATAATAAATAATTGCTGATTCGTCGGTTTTGCCGTCTTCATATTCTACAATACCAACTTCGAATAAATTCTGAGCGATAATCTTTTTAGCCTCTTGTACTGTACGCCCAACCAAATTAGGAATCGTCACGTTACGCATTGGACCAGAACCAATTACCAAATCCACAGAAGAGAATTTCGGAAGCAATTCACCTGGTTTGATTGGGCGACTTTGATATAAAATTCTAAGAACCGCATCTCTTTGAATACTTGGTTCGTAAAGGGTATCACCTACCTTGAGACCAACCAAATTAAGCTGGTTAAATGCCAAACCTTTGTAACGATCGATAATATCTGGCACTGCTACTTTTGCCCAAGTCCTTGGGTTAACTTTTAAAAGTACAGTTCTTCCGCCTTTAACATGAGATCCTGGTGATGGAGAAATCATCAAGACTTGGAAAGGTTTGTATACTGGATTATATTGTGCACTGTCAACCTCATACTCTAGACCTGAATCGTCCAGAACTTTGATGGCTTGGTGCACTGTCATATTAACAACATTAGGAACAGGAATTTCTTCACCATGATTGGTATGAAACTCTAACCAACGGAAAGTCAGCCAAACAAGACCTGCAAATACCGCTAAAGCGACAAGGAGGTTAACCAAAACTTTCCAATGGAAAAAAGATTTGAACATATTCTATTGTTTTGTTACAAAAATATCTAGCAAATATAAATAATAATTTTTGTAGTTTTTTCTTGTTGCTTCATTTTTTATGCCATTTTGCGATAGGGATAGCAGCGGATATCCTTCTGAAGAAATGGCTAAAGCGATGGACAGAAGATAGCAGCGAATAGCCCGACCGCAACTGTACCACGGAGAAAGCTAGGAAAAGTTGCGGAATCGCCCAAAAATAAAAAGCAAACGGGACGGTCCTTGTTGATAAAATTTTTACATTTGTTGCAATATAAATCTGTTATGGAAAAGAAAAATATAGCTGTTGTTATGGGCGGCTATTCTGATGAATATGTTGTGTCGCTAAAAAGTGGACAATTGATTTACGACTCTCTAGACCGCGATAAATACAATGTTTATAAGGTTGTTATCCTAAAAGATGAATGGTACTTTTTGGATGAAAGCGAACAAAAACTGGGCATTAACAAAGCGGATTTTTCGGTGGCGTTGGCTGATGGTAGCGTGTTGAATTTTGATGCTTGCTTCAACATTATCCACGGAACACCTGGCGAAAATGGCATTCTGCAAGGGTATTGGGACGCTGTTGGACAACGCTATACTGGTTGCAACTTCTACCAAAGTGCCTTGACTTTTAATAAAAAAGATACGTTGGCGGTTTTGTCAAAATATAATATTCCGTCTGCAAAAAGCATCTATTTAAGAAAAGGCGAAGTTGTCGATCAAGAAAAAATAGTAAAAGAACTGGGACTTCCTGTTTTTGTAAAACCTAACCAATCTGGAAGTAGCCTCGGAATTTCGAAGGTTAAAGATATATCTGAACTAAACAAAGCTATTGAAATCGCTTATAAAGAAGATGACGAAATCCTTATTGAAAGCTTTTTGGATGGTACTGAAGTTTCAGTCGGTGTTTTGGATTATCAAGGAAAAACGATTGTTTTGGGAATTACGGAAATTGTGCCTGATAACGAGTTTTTTGATTATCAAGCTAAATACGAAGGTGCTTCACAAGAGATAACGCCAGCAAGACTAGATGAGGAAACACGCAAAAAGGTTGAAGAAATTTCGATTCGCGCATATGATTCTCTTGGGATGAGTGGCTTCTCTAGAAGTGAATATATCATCATGAACGGCGAACCTTACATGCTGGAAATGAATACCAATCCTGGTTTTTCGCCAGCGAGTATCCTTCCGCAACAAGCCAAAATCTACGGCATCAGCATACAAGATCTTTGCGGTAACGAAGTCGAAAAAGCGCTTAAAAAACCTTTACATTAACCAAACTAAAACTAATGAGAATAGCAGTTTTCCCTGGTTCTTTTGATCCTATCACACTTGGACATTACGACATCGTAGAAAGAGCTTCCCCTTTGTTTGACAAAATAATTATCGCCATCGGCAAAAACTCACAGAAGAAATATATGTTCTCTCTCGAGCAACGCAAAGAGTTTATACGTAATACTTTCAAAGATTTTCCGAATGTTGAAGTTGATGACTTCGAAGGTTTGACCGTCGATTATTGTAAAAGTAAAGGTGTTAATTTTATCTTGCGCGGCCTTAGAAATCCTGCCGATTTTGAGTTCGAAAAAGCGATTGCACAAACCAATCGTGCATTGACTCGAGAGAATGTTATTGAAACTATTTTCCTACTGACTTCTTCCGGAAAATCCTTTATCAGCAGTAGCATCGTGAGAGAAATTATCTCTTTTGGTGGTAACTACCAGATTATGGTTCCTGATTCTGTGAGAGTTTAGATCTTTATATTAAAAACAAAAAATCCGAGTACTATCTAGCATTCGGAGTTTTTTTATTAAACTTTAATAAAAGGGAACACCGCTCTGACACTATCCCGTTAAGTGTGTAAGTTAAAAAGTTAGGGCTTGGATTTTATAATC